>JBAQER010000444.1:0-2358 GCA_049286845.1 Bradyrhizobium sp. | reverse complement strand
CAGCCTCGCCGCCCAGCGGCAACCGGCTCCCGACAACGGGCTTGCGGAGGCGCTCGCCGCCATCCGGAATGCAGTGGACGAGGCACGAGGCGCCTCGGCTGCGGCGCTCGACGGGCTGGCGCTCGAGGACAAGCTTGCGCCGGTACGCAAGGGCGCCCGGATCATCCGGGAGATTTCCTGGCGCTGGCGGGAAATCGGCGCCGACGGCCGGATTTGCGATCTGCTGGATTCCCAGGTCGCCGCCATCGAGGGCGCCTGCGGACAAATCGCCGCGATCGATCCCCGGACGGAACTGAGCGCCGCCTTCGACCTGATCGCGGAGCGGATCGCAGAACTCGGTGACGGCGACACCGCGCCGCCCGTCGAAGCAGTCGCTCCCTCGCCGGCTCCCGTCCCGACCGCCGAAATGTCCGCCGCCGCCGAGGTGGCAATGGCAGAGGACATCGTCGAGGCCGCGATGGCGTCCCCGGCAGCACAGGACGATGAGGTCGCGGCGACGGCCGAAACTGCCGATATCACGGCGGCGGTCGCGGAGACCGCGGTCGCGACGGTTGAGGCTGAGGTCATCACGGACGAAGCCGCCGATGCCGATGACGACGCGATCCTCGACATGATCGCGCTTGAAATGGCCGCGGAAGATCCCTACGACGCCGATGATGCGCTCGAGATGGATGGCGGCGAAACTCACGTCGCGGAGCTGGCGCCGGCCGATCCCATCGTCGTCACAGAGGAACCGGAGCCGATCGCCGCCGCGGCGGAGCCGCAGGCCGTTCAGCCCCCGCCCGAAGCCTCCGCCGAACCCGAGCCTTCTCTGGGCTCGACGCTGATCGCCAGCGGCATCCTGCAACGGCCCAGGATGACGGCGTCCGATCCGTTCGCGCCGATCCGGCGCATGAGCCAGGCCGAGAAGATCGCGTTCTTCTCGTGACCTCCGGGATCAGTTGATCAGCCGCGAGAACATATCCGCGTCGACATTGCCGCCCGACAGCACGATGACCACGTTCTTGCCGCTGATATCGATGCGGCCGGCCATCAGCGCCGCGAGCCCAACCGCGCCGCCGGGCTCGACCACCAGCTTCAATTCACGGAATGCGAATCCAACCGCGGTGCCGACTTCGGCGTCGGAAGCAACGACGCCCTGCGACAGCAGCCGGCTGTTGATGGCAAAGGTGATCTCGCCGGGGATCGAGGCCATCAGCGCGTCGCAGATGGTGCGGCCCTTGGAAGCGTGCGGCTCGCGCCTGCCCGCGCGCAGCGAGCGCGCGTGATCGTCGAAAGCCTCGGGTTCGCCCGACATCACCATGGCCTGCGGATAGCGCGCCTTGATCGCGGTGGCGACGCCGGCGACGAGGCCGCCGCCCGAGGCGGGCGCGATCACGATATCCGGGGCCACGCCGAGCGCCGCCATGTCCTCGCAGATTTCGCGGCCGACCGTGCCCTGGCCCGCAATCACGAATGGATCGTCATAGGGGCGCACCAAGGTAGCGCCGCGCTTTTCGGCGATCCCGTTGGCGATCGCCTCGCGGTCCTCGCGGTCGCGGTCGTACAGCACGACCTCGGCGCCGAAGGCCTTGGTGCGTTCGCGCTTGGAGAGCGGCGCGTCTGATGGCATCACGATGGTCGCCTGCATGCCCAGGATCTGCGCGGCGTGCGCGACGCCCTGGGCGTGGTTGCCGGACGAGAATGCGACCACGCCGCCGCTACGCTTTTCCGGCGGGATCGACGACATCTTGTTGAAGGCGCCGCGGAACTTGAAGGAGCCGGTTCGCTGCAGCATCTCCGGCTTCAGGAAAACCCGGGTTCCCATGCGTTCGCTGAGAACCGGCGGCGACAACAGCGGCGTCCGCACTGCGAACGGCGCCAGCACGCGCGCCGCCGCGTCGATATCGGCTGAAGTGACAGGCAGGATTTGAGCGTTCATCCCTCAACTTGTATCGCGTACCGCGACGCCCGGGCAAGGCGCTTGACCGCGGATCAGCCGATCAAACGCGGCGCTTTCACCGCAAATTGTACGGGTTTGCCCTTCGGATCGAGCGAGCGGGCATTGGTGATATTTTCGACAAAGGCGCGGGCCGAGGCTTCCCAGCTATGCCCGGCCGCAAATGCGCGGCAGGCCCGCGGCGAAATCACCAGCGCGGCGAGGCACGCCACCTGCAAATCCTCGTTCAAGGAGCCGACCGGCGCGGCACCGATCACATCGCGAGGCCCGGTCACCGGGAACGCGGCAACCGGCAGGCCGCTGGCCAGCGCTTCGAGCAGCACCAGCCCGAACGTATCGGTCCGGCTTGGAAACACGAAGACGTCGGCGGCTGCATAGACCTGCGCCAGTGCTTCGCCCTGCCGCGCGCCGGGAAATAC
>JBAQER010000443.1:0-1509 GCA_049286845.1 Bradyrhizobium sp. | reverse complement strand
CGAGATCACCGTGTACGGGAAGTAAGCCGTAGGTGCAGCCGCCAGAGTAGCAGGCATACTCCGTATGCCGTCCGCTGAAGCGGAGAGAGACACAGCGGACGGCACACGGAGAGGCTGGGACTTTTTGGTCGAGACGAGGAATCGCGAGAACAGACGATGGTTGGTGACGGACGGTCTTGTGGCATGACGTGGAAGGATAGTCACTCGGATCGACGATTGACGTCCAGTCCTGTCGGCCACGCCGCCTATTACCGAGATTGCCTCAATTCTCCACGTTTTTCGTCATGGCCCGTTCATCGCTGCCTCCGCGCGCAGTCTTACTCCTTGCATTACATTATGGGCGATGGCGTATATCGTCGCCACGATGCGACATTTCGCCAATCCACGCACCGGCATTTGCCAAAGCCCCCGGTTCCGGCACAAGGCGTTGACCCATTCTGCCGTCTGGCAACGCCATCGATAGACCGCTTTGGCCACCGCCGTCCCCATGCGGCGTCGCCAAGCGGCTACCGCCTCACTATCGCCCTTCTTCGGGGCATAGGGGTCCTTCCCCGCCCGCAACTGCTTATGCTTGTCCTTCAGTGGTGCGTACACTGTGCAGCCACGCTGCGCCGCTTGATCGATGGCCTCCAGGGAGGCAAACCCACCGTCGACCAAGCCCTCCTCCGGCTTGCGCCCCGTACGCTCGTGGATCTGGTCCAACATGGGCGGCAGTTCGCTCTGATCGCTTCCGACATTGGTGACGTCGCGCCCCACAATCACGTCGCTGGCGGTGTCCGTCGCAAACTGCACGTTGTATCCCGGACGCGTGCCGCCGTCGGCGAATTTCATCTTCCGCGATTCCGGATCGGTGCTCGAGGCCCGCGGTTCTTCCGCCTGCCGGCCGCTCTTTTTCGCGGCCTCCTCCCGCTTCTGCTGCAACTCCTCACATTGCCGAATCGCCTCCTCCAGTCGCTGTTGTCGCTCCGCCGCCGCCCGGGCCCGCGCCGCCTGCTGACGTCGCGTCACCTCCTCGGACGACTCGTCGGCTTGCTGTTTCAACGCCTCGACTTGCTCCCGCGCTTCCTCCAGGCACTGTTCCAAACGAGACCGACGGCGGTACGACGAACTCCCCGCATGGGCGCGGACCCGCATGCCATCCTGGGCCACGCGGCGGACCGTCACCAGCTTCTCCGCCATCAGCGCGCCCACGATTTGCGTGAGCAATTCGTCCCATTTGTCGCCCCCCTGCGAACGGAAGTTGGCCAGCAGGTGGTAGTTGACCGTCACGCCCCCGCAGAGCCACTGGTACGCCAAGTGCTTCTCGCACAACCGTGCCAATTCTCGTGCGCTGCCGACGCTGTCCAAGGTGGCGTACACCCACAGGGCCACCAGCAGCCGCGGATCGGTTGCGTCGCGACCGACACCACCTTCCACCGCCTTGATCTCCGCCAGCCATCGCCCCAAATTCAGCCTGCAGACCGCCGCCCACACCACCCGCGCCTGGTGGTCCGGCTCCAGCATCTGCTC
>JBAQER010000442.1:0-5793 GCA_049286845.1 Bradyrhizobium sp. | reverse complement strand
ATCTATTCCCGCACCTTCGGCTGTGGTGCGGGAATTAAACCGGAAACGCAAATGAAATCAGTCACTTATTTTTCAGGTACAGGACGGACCCATGCTTCGAGGAATGCGGAAAGCCTCATCAAACTGGCTCGGCAAGACCATCATGAGCGTCGTCATGGGGGTGCTGATCCTCAGCTTTGCAGTTTGGGGGATCGCCGACATCTTCAAGGGGTTCGGACAGTCGACGCTGGCCACGATCGGCGGCACCGAAATCTCGACCGAGCAATTCCGCCAGATCTACACAGAGAAGCTGCAGCAGCTCGGCCGTTCGTTCGGCCGCCCGCTGACGATGGACCAGGCCCGCGCTTTCGGCCTCGACCGCCAGGTCCTGCAGCAGACCATCGCCGAAGCCGCTCTGGACGAAGAAGCGCGGCGGATGGGGCTCGCCCAGTCCGACGCCGAGATCATGCGCATGATCTACAGCGACCCCAACTTCAAGGGGGTGAGCGGCAATTTCGATCCGGCACGTTTCCAGGCCACGATCCGGCAATTCGGCTTCAGCGAACAGCGCTATATCGCCGAGCAGCGGCGGGTGTCGCTGCGGCGTCAGATCGCCGGCACGATCTCGGCCGGCCTGGAGCCGCCGAAAGTGCTGATCGATGCGCTGAGCCGCTTCCAGAACGAACAGCGCACGATCGAATACGTCAAACTCGACGCCGCGCAGGCCGGAACCATCGATCCGCCGTCGCCGGAAACGCTGGCCGCCTATTTCGACGATCACAAGACCCAGTTCCGCGCCCCCGAATACCGCAAGATTTCCTTCGTCGCGGTCACGCCGGAAGAGATCGGCAAGTGGTCCGAGGTTTCCGACGAGGACGCCAGGAAGGTCTTCGAGCAGCGCCGCGACAAGCTCGGCACGCCCGAGCAGCGTCAGGTGTCGCAGATCGTGTTCCCGAATGCGGAGGAAGCCGCCGCCGCGCGCGGCCGCATCGCCGGCGGAATGTCGTTCGAGGATCTCGCCAAGGAGCGCGGGCTCAACCTGTCCGACGTCGACCTCGGCACCATCGCGAAATCCGCCATCATCGATCCCGCGATCGCGGACGCGGCGTTTTCGCTGCCGTCCGGTGAGTTGAGCCAGCCGGTACCCGGCCGGTTCGGCGTCGCCCTGGTCAAGATCGGCAAGATCGAGCCGGGAGTCGCGCCCTCCTATGAAAGCGTCGCCGCGACCCTGAAGAAGGAAATCGCCACCGAACGCGCGCGCGCCAAGGTCGCCGATCTCTACAACAAAATGGAAGACGAGCGTGGCGGCGGCGCCGGCGTCGTCGAGGCCGCACAGAAGCTGGGATTGACCCCCGTAACAATCGACGCGGTCGACCGCTCCGGCCGCCTCCCCGACGGCCAGCTCGTCACCAACGTTCCTCGCGGCCTCGACGTCGTCTCGCAGGCCTTCAACAGCGACGTCGGCGTCGACAACGATCCGATCCAGTTCAACGGCGGTTACGTCTGGTACGACGTGCTGGGCATAACCCCGTCGCGCGAACGCAAGCTTGACGAGGTCAAGGACCAGATCGAGACCAAATGGCGCGAGGACCAGATCGCGAGCCGGCTGCGGACCAAGGCGACCGAGATGGTGCAGAAGCTCGGCCAGGGCGGCACGCTCGCGGCCGAGGCGGCGGCTGTCGGGTCGAAAGTCGAAACCGCAAGCGGATTGCGGCGCGATGCCTCCCCGCCCGGCCTGCCCGCCAGCGCCGTCACCGCGGCGTTCCGCACCGCCAAGGACGCGGCCGGACAAACCGCCGGCACCGGCGGCAGCGAATGGATCGTGTTCCGTGTCACCGACATCAGCGTGCCGCCGGTCGACCTCGCCTCGGACGGCGTCAAGAAACTGAAGGACACCCTTCAGCGCGGGCTGACCGACGAACAGGTCGCTCAATACGTCACCAAGATCGAATCCACGATCGGCACCACCATCAACCAGGCCGCCTTCGCACAGGTGACGGGCGCGAATAACTGAGCATCCGAAAGCACGCGATGGACGACCTCAAATCTATCATCGGAAAAGTCGCCACCGGCGCGACGCTGTCGCGCGACGAAGCGGCATCCGCTTTCGACAGCATGATGTCGGGCGAAGCGACGCCCTCGCAGATGGGCGGATTGCTGATGGCGCTGCGGGTGCGCGGCGAAACCGTCGACGAAATCACCGGCGCGGTGTCGGCGATGCGCAGCAAGATGCTGCGGGTCAAGGCTCCCGCCGAGGCGGTCGACGTCGTCGGCACCGGCGGCGACGGCTCCGGTTCGGTCAACGTCTCGACCTGCGCCTCGTTCATCGTCGCGGGCTGCGGCGTCCCCGTCGCCAAGCACGGCAATCGCGCGCTGTCGTCGCGCTCGGGCGCGGCCGACGTGCTCTCGTCGCTCGGGGTCAGGATCGACATCTCGCCCGACCATGTCGGCCGCTGCGTGGCTGAAGCCGGCATCGGCTTCATGTTCGCGCCGTCGCATCATCCCGCCATGAAGAACGTCGGCCCGACCCGCGTCGAGCTGGCGACCCGCACGATCTTCAATTTGCTGGGCCCCTTGTCCAATCCGGCCGGCGTGAAGCGGCAAATGGTCGGCGTGTTCTCTCGGCAATGGGTGCAGCCGCTGGCGCAGGTGCTGAAGAATCTCGGCTCCGAATCCGTCTGGGTGGTGCACGGCTCCGACGGCCTCGATGAAATCACCCTCTCTGGACCGACCTTCGTCGCGGCGCTCGAGAACGGCAACATCCGTACCTTCGAGGTAACGCCGGAGGAAGCCGGCCTCAAGCGCGTCGGCGGCGACGCTTTGAAGGGCGGCGATGCCGACGCCAACGCGATCGCACTGCAAAGCGTGCTCGACGGGATGCCGAGCCCCTATCGGGATGTGGCGCTCCTGAACGCCGCGGCGGCGCTTGTCGTGGCCGGCCGCGCCAAGAATCTGAAGGAAGGCGTCGATCTCGGCACCCAGTCGCTCGACTCGGGTGCGGCACTGGCGCGGCTCAAGCGTTTGATCGCGGTTTCCAACGGCTGACCCGAAGGGCCCGGCATGTCCGACATCCTGACCAAGATCGAGGCTTACAAGCGCGAGGAGATCGCGGCCGCCAAGCGCGCGCATCCGCTTGCGGAGCTGGAGGCGCAGGCGAAGGCAGCTTCCGCGCCGCGCGGCTTCGTCGGCGCGATCCGCCGCAAGCTCGCCCAGGGAGAATATGCGCTGATTGCCGAGGTGAAGAAGGCGTCGCCCTCCAAGGGTCTCATTCGCGCCGATTTCGATCCGCCGGCTCTCGCCAAAGCCTATGAGGCCGGCGGCGCCGCCTGCCTGTCGGTGCTGACCGACACGCCGTCGTTTCAGGGCCATCTCGACTTCATGGTGGCGGCGCGCGCGGCCACCTCGCTGCCGGTGCTGCGCAAGGATTTCATCTACGACACCTATCAGGTGGTCGAGGCACGCGCTTACGGCGCCGACTGCATCCTGATCATCATGGCGGCGCTCGACGACGCCACGGCCAGGGACATCGAGGACGCCGCCATCGCGCATGGCATGGATGTCCTGATCGAGATCCATGAACGCGGTGAGCTCGACCGGGCGCTGAAACTCCGCTCGCCGATGATCGGGGTCAACAACCGCAACCTGCGCACCTTCGAGACTACGCTCGCAACCAGCGAAGCGCTGGCCCCGCTGATTCCGAAAGATCGCCTGATGGTCGGCGAAAGCGGCATCTTCGCGCCGGCCGACCTGGCGCGGCTGGCCCGCGTCGGCATGTCGACCTTCCTGGTCGGCGAAAGCCTGATGCGGCAGGCCGATGTCACCGCGGCCACGCGCGCGCTGCTGACGCGAACCGACGCCGCGCGCGCCACCGGGACGCGCTGATCGATGGCGCGGAAATCCTCCAAGGACTCCTCCAAGGCCGGTTCCGCCCTCACCCACATCGACGCCAAGGGCGAAGCGCGGATGGTCGACGTGTCCGAAAAGCCCGCAACCGAACGCGTGGCGGTGGCTGAAGGCCGCGTCATCATGAGCAAGGCGACGCTCGAACTGATCGTGAGCGGCAATGCCAGGAAGGGCGATGTGCTCGGCACCGCGCGCGTCGCCGGCATCATGGCGGCAAAGCGCACCTCGGACCTGATCCCGCTGTGCCATCCGCTGGCGCTGTCGAAAGTCACGCTGGATATCTCCCCGGACAACAAGCTGCCCGGCTGCATCGTCCGCGCCACGGTGAAGGTTACCGGCCCGACCGGCGTCGAGATGGAAGCGCTGACCGCGGTGTCGGTCGCCTGTCTCACGATCTACGACATGATCAAGGCGGTCGAGCGCGGGGTCCGCATCGAAGCCATTCATCTGGTCGAGAAGAAGGGCGGCAAGTCCGGGCATTATCGCGCCTGAGGATGGCGTTCGCCGGCGCAGACGCCGAATTCATCCCTCCCCGAACTCAGGAGACCTTGCCGGGATCGTGCAGACCGCTCTGCCAGGTCGACGGCCTGGTGCCGAAGCCGCGCTTGTTGCGGGTGCCGAGCCACCAGCCGAACTGCGGCGGGACATTGCGGAACGGCCCCTCGACGCCGAGCTTCAGCGCCGCGTCCATCGGCCAGTTCGGATTGTTGAGGATCTCGCGTCCGACCGCGATCAGGTCGGCCTGCCCGTCGCGCAATATCTGCTCGGCCTGGTCGCCGTGGATGATCAGGCCGACCGCCATGGTCATGATGTCGGCGTGGCGGCGGACATATTCCGACAGCGGCACCTGATAGCTGTATTTGATTTCCTTGCCGAGGATCGGCGCCACGTCGGTGATGCCTCCGGACGAGCAGTCGATGACATCGACGCCTTTTGTCTTGAGGATTTTTGCCAGCCGCACGCTTTGCTCAGGCCCCCAGCCGGCATTGTCCTCCACCGACAGCCGCACGAATAGCGGCTTGTGCTCGGGCCAGTGCACGCGCACCGCTTCGGTCACTTCGGTGATGAAGCGCATGCGGTTCGCTTCCGAGCCGCCATATTCGTCGGTGCGCTGGTTGGATCTTTCCGACAGGAATTCGTGCACGAGATAGCCGTGCGCACCGTGCAGTTCCAGCACGTCGAAGCCGGCCGCTTGCGCGCGGCGGGCCGCCTCGCCCCAGGCCTGCACCAGGTCTTTCACCTCGCTCCGCTCCAGCGCCCGCGGCGCCGGCCATTTCTCGCTGTGGGCGATCGCGCTCGGGGCCACCGGCATCCATTCGTCCCAGTCGTCGATATCGGGCGTCCGCTTCAAGGGTCCGTCGCCTTCCCAGGGCCGGTTGGCGCGCGCCTTGCGGCCGGAATGACCGAGCTGGATGCCGGCGACCGCGTTCTGCTGCTTGATGAATTTGACCAGGCGCCCGAGCGGCTCGATGAACTTGTCGTCCCAGATGCCGAGATCGCCGAGCGTGCCGCAGCCGCGGCGCTCGACCTTGGTGGACTCGACGACGACGAGGCCCGCGCCGCCGGCCGCGAATTTGCCGGCATTCATCAGGTGCCAATCGGTCGGAAATCCCTTGATCGCGGAATACTGGTGCATCGGCGGCACCACGATGCGGTTCTTCAGCTCGACGCCCCGGATGGTCAGCGGTGAAAACAGCAGCGTTTCGGTCATGGATGACTTCCTCGTCTTCCGGACATCGTTACCCCGGCGTGCTGGCCGGGCGGTCTTCTTCCGGGCGTGACGATATACGCGCGGCACGGCGACGGCAAAGCCTTCATGAACCCCGATACTTCCAAGACCGTCATTGCGAGCGCAAGCGAAGCAATCCATCTCGCCGGCAAAGAAAAAAGAAGAATGGATTGCTTCGTCGC
>JBAQER010000441.1:0-12346 GCA_049286845.1 Bradyrhizobium sp. | reverse complement strand
TCTGAGGGGCGGGCGGCTCTCGCCGTCCTTTTTCCATTGGGGGGAAATCCGGTGCCCGATCTGCCCTGGTTCGTCTATGCGATGCTGCTCGCGCCGCTCGGGCTGATCCTCGTCGCCGCCGCCTACAAGACGCTGCAGGTGCGCGCCGCGCGGGAGTGGCCGTCGACGCCGGGCAAGGTGGTGATTTCGAATTCCGAAGTGCGCGACGTCAAGGTGCTCGATAGCGAGCGGGAGAGCGGGCGCAAGCTCGAGCAGCGCAACTTCGCCAATGTCGTCTACGAATATTCCGTCGCCGGCAAGAAGCTGACCAACAACCGCGTCAGCATCGGCGAGGATCGCGGCGACTTCCAGGTCGCGGAGACCATCGCCAAGTATCCGGCCGGCGCCATCGTCATGGTCTACTACAATCCGCTGCATCCCAACGAAGCGGTGCTGGAGCGTGATCTGCCGAAGGGGCTGTGGGGTTGCCTCGGCATCGGAACGGCGATCATCGTCGCGGTGGTGTTCGGCTCGGTCATCGGCATCAAGCGCATTTCGGAATTCGTCGGTTCGCGATTGACCAATCCGCAAATGTCGGTGCCGGTGATGGCGCTGATGGGCTTCGGCCTGGTCGCGGCACTGTTCGCGCTGGTGCTGCGCCGGCAATCGGCGCTGGCAAAAACGTGGCCGGTGGTGCCGGGCACGATCAAACTGTCCGGCCTCGACGAATACCGCGCCGCGCCGAGTAAGAACGGCAGCCGCGGCTCGATCATGTACGAGCGGAAGGTGTCCTTCAGCTACAGCTTCGATCACGTCGCCTATACCGGCGTGCATGCGAGCTTCAGCAGCAATTCCAAAACGACGTCGCCATGGGTGCTGCGGCTGTGGGGGATGGATTTTCAGGACGGCGCCAGCGTCAAGGTCTGGGTCAATCCGGTCGATCCGTCGGAGGCGACGCTCAATCCGAACGTGCCATTCGGCTGGCTGTTGTGGCTGATCGCATTGGGATTGTGGACGGGCGCCTATCTGATCGCGACGGCGGGCTAAACCAGCCGCTGCGCGTGCAGCGCCGTTTCGACCTCGCTGAACGGAGCGCGGCTCATCCGCGGGCGGTCCCCCCGCCCGGAGGCGCGGTGCCCGGCGCCAGCACCAGCTCCGCGTCGTCGATGACGTAGCGAACATATTTGTAGTCGCGAATGAAGCTGATCCGGCCGTCCGTCCACTCCAGCCACATCAGGTAGCTGGGCTTCACCCCCTCGGGCTCCTCCCAGACCGCGATCACCTCGCGGCCCTCGAGCCAGGCGGGAGCGAGCCGCACCGGCGCGCTGCGCGAATAGATGCCGAAGAACATGCTCACGTCGCCGGCGCCGGCGCGCAGCGGGTATGTCGACTGGATCAGCCGCACGTCGTCGGCCAGCAACGCGCGCAGCCCGTCCCAGTCGCGCCGGTTGAACAGGGCGACATAGCGGGCCACGGCAGGTGACGGCGGGCGCGGCGCGGGCTGGGCCGGCGCCTCGGCATTGATGGCCTTGAGCCGGGTCCGACCGCGGGCGAGGTGGGCCTTCACCGCATTGACCGTGAGATCGAGCGTCGCGGCGATCTCCTCCAGCGACTGGTCGAGCACGTCCTTGAGGATCACCACGCTGCGCTGCACGGTCGGAAGCTCCGCGAACCGCGACACCGCCGTTTCGACCGCCTCCCGCCGCATCAGTACCTCCACAGGATCTGGGCTCTCCGGATCGGCGACCTCGTGGGCCGCCTCGATTGGCTCGGCCGCGCGGATCGCGCGGCTGCGCAGCAGGTCCAGCGCGCGGTTATGGGCGATCCGGAACAGCCAGGCGCGGAGAGACGTGTCTTCCGGCAGTTCGTCCAGGGCGACCAAGGCGCGGGCGAAGGTGTCCTGCACCACGTCCTCGCCCTCGATCACCGAGCCCATCAGGCGCGCGCAGTAGCGGTGAAGCTCCGGCCGCAGCTCGCCGGCGAGCGCCAGCAGCTGCGCCTGGCGCGCCGTGGGCGGCGAGGATGGGCCTCCGCTCAAGCCGCTGCTCCCTCGAGAATTGTAACTCCCGTGTCGCCCTTGAGCCCGAAGGCGAAGCCCTCAGCATATTTCGGGTCGTCCAGCACCGAAACGACTTTCTCGCCGAACTCCCGAGGCGGCATCGGTGCGCCGAAGCGGGCCAGGAACGCCTCGCGCTTGATGCCCATGGCGCGCGCATAGGCGTTGGCTCCCGCGTCGCCGACGCCGGTGTCGCCGATCATCTGCAGCGGCACGATCGTCTGGAAACGGATTCCGAGATCCTTCTGCTCCGAGACGCCGTTGGCGTATTTGGCCATGAACCAGAGCATACGCTTGGCGCCGGCATAGCCGCCCGACAGCGGCGATCCGTTCTCGGCCGCGCCGCTCGATCCGACCAGGACGCGGCTTCCGGGCTTGAGCGGCAGGTTGAGCGCCGCCTGCAGCCAATGGAGCCCGGCCTTGACGTCGGTCTCCCAGGTCGCGGTGAAATCCGCCCAGCTCAGCTGGTCCAGCCGACCCATCCGCGGCTTCGCGCCGGCATTCAGCGCGAGGATGTCCGGGCGGACCTCGGCAAGGATGCGGTGGGCGGCGGTCGCGTCCGTCACGTCGGCGGAGATCGTGGCGACGCCCAGCCGGGCGCGCACCGACTCGAGCGCGTCGATGTTGCGGGCGACCACCGTCACCCTGGCGCCATGCGCGACCAGGGCCTCGACCAGTCCCAGGCCCAGGCCGCGGCTTCCGCCGGTAACGATGACGTTCTTGTCCTTGAGGCTCATCAGTTCAGCTCAGCGACGACGATTTGATTCCGGCCTTGTGTAAAATATCCGCCATACGCGATTTCTCCCAGGGTTTCACTCCCTGGCGGGAGTGGGGCCAGTGAGGCTCAGCGGCCTTCTGAACCCAGGACGTTTGGGACCGCGGAAAGGAGTCACCGTCTGCACGTCGATGTCCCCGCGCCGCGAAATCAGGCCGGCAGCAGCCGCTGCTCGCGCATTGTCGCTTCGATCTCGACGAATATCCGCGCCAGCCGGTCCGCCCATTGCCGTTGCCCGGCGGGCTCTGCAATCAGATCCTGGCGGATTTCGATGCCGCTGTTCATCAGCCCGCGCGCCTCGCCGTGCACCGGAATCGTGTAGTCGGTGGTGTCGCTCACCGCATAGGGCTCGTTGTCGCCGACCACGAGACCCGATTCCGCGCGCAACAGTTTCAACAGCAGCGGCGGCAGCCGCGTATCACGGTGATAGAGCGTACCGATGTGCCAGGGCCGCGCGCTCCCTTTGTAGACCGGGGTAAAACTGTGCAGCGCCACCAGCACGGTCGGTACGCCCTTGCGCAAGCGAGTGTCGATCGCTTCCTCGATGCGGCGGTGATAGGGATCGAAGATCTGTCGGCGCCGCGCCTCGATCGCGTTGCTCGCAATTTCGTGGTTGCCGGGAATCGGCGTCGCCTCGGAGATGTGCGGGATCGAGCTCGGCGCGCTCGGCGGCCGGTTGCAGTCGATCACCAGCCGCGAATAGCGCTGCGCGATCAGATGCGCGTCGAGCTGTTTCGACAGCGCCTCGGCGACGCCGGCGATGCCGATGTCCCAGGCGATGTGGCGCGTCAGTTCGCTTTCCGGCAAGCCGAGATCGCCGAGCGCGCGCGGGATCATGCAGCCGTAATGATCGCAAGTGAGCAGGAAGGGCGAGCGGCCGGCCGCATTTTCTTCGAGTACCGGCGGAACCTCTTGCCGTCTGAGGAGTAGGGATGTTTCGCCTGCGCTGTCCAACTTCATATCCTCAATTGTTGCCTATCGAAGCAGCATGCCGATTTAGAAATGAGCAGCGATCTCTATAGATTAGATTGCACAGAATCGCGATGATTGCTGCGACGATGCCGCTCCTGACGATTCATCACAAGACCGAATATCGCTATTCGCACCCGGTGGCGTTCGGCGAGCACCGCATCATGCTGCGCCCGCGCGACGGCCACGATCTGCGCGTGCTCTCCGGCAGTCTGGAGATCGTGCCGCAGCCGATGTCGCTGCGCTGGATCCACGACGTGTTCGGCAACAGCGTCGCGATTGCGACCTTCGACGAGCGCTCCGAAACCCTGTCGTTCGTCTCGACCGCCACCGTCGAGCATAACCCGGCCGACGAGTTCGCGCTGACCGCCGACGACGCGGCGTATTTCTATCCGTTCCTCTACGACGACGAGGAATTTCCCGACCTCGTGCATTTCATCACGCCGCAATATGGCGATCCCGACGGCGAGTTGTCGGCGTGGGCGCGGAATTTCCTCGATCCGGAAGGGCCGACCCCGACCTTCAATATTCTCTCCGGCATGACCCACGGCATCCGCGAGGCCTTCACCTACCGCAAGCGGCACGAGCACGGCACCCAGCATCCGCTCGATACGCTGCAGACGAGATCCGGCACCTGCCGCGACTACGCGCTGTTCATGATCGAGGCGCTGCGGCGGCTCGGCATCGCCGCCCGTTTCGTGTCGGGCTACATCTTCATCCCGGGCGACCGCGCCCATGGCTATGTCGGCGGCGGCTCGACGCATGCCTGGGTGCAGGTCTACCTGCCGAGCGCCGGCTGGATCGAGTTCGATCCCACCAACGGCATTGTCGGCACCCGCGATCTTATCCGCGTCGCAGTGGCGCGCGATCCGCGCCAGGCGATTCCCTTGCACGGCAGCTATCTCGGCTCCGCCGACGCCTTCGTCGGCATGGAGGTGAGCATCAACGTCGTCTCGCTCGCCGAGGACGCAAAGGCCTGATCATGGAAATCAAGGTAGGCTTCGAGATTGCTTACACTGCGGTGCAGCCGACGCCGATGGTGATCATGCTCAGCATCCACCCCTCGCGCTTTTCCGACATCGTCGGCACCGAGAGCATCGTCGCCGAACCGGATGTGCCGATCGGGTTCTACCGCGACGGTTTCGGCAATGTCTGCGGCCGGCTGGTGGCGCCGGCCGGCGGTGTCACCCTGCGCGGCAGCGCGCTGGTGCGCGATTCCGGATTGGCCGACGTGGTGATGCCATCGGCGCAGCAGGTGCCGATCGACCAGCTGCCGGACGAGATGCTGCAATATCTGATGCCGAGCCGCGATTGCGAGACCGACAAGCTGACCGACGTCGCGTGGTCGCTGTTCGGCAACACGCAGCCCGGTTGGGCCCGGGTCCAGGCCATCACCGATTTTGTGCACAACCATGTGACCTTCGGCTATCAGCACGCCCATCACATGAAGTCGGCGCACGACGTCCACGAAGAGGGCGCCGGCGTCTGCCGCGATTTTGCGCACCTGGCGCTGACCTTCTGCCGCTGCATGAACATCCCGGCGCGCTACTGCACCGGCTATCTCGGCGATATCGGCATTCCCAGGGATCCCGCGCCGATGGATTTCTCCGGCTGGTTTCAGGTCTATCTGTCCGGCCAGTGGTACACCTTCGACGCCCGCCACAACGTCCCGCGGATCGGCCGCATCCTGATGGGCACCGGCCGCGACGCCGCCGACGTGGCGCTGACCACGAGCTTTGGGCGCATGGACCTGGTGAAGTTTGTCGTCATCAGCGACGAGGTGGTGACGGCGTGAGCAGGCACCGTCTCCCATGTCATCGCGGGCGCCAATGGATTGCTTCGCTGCGCTCGCAATGACATAGCAGGGCAATGAACTCCGACCGTCTTTTCGTCTACGGCACCTTGATGCGCGGCTTCGACCATCCGATGGCGCAGCTGTTGTCGCGCAGCGCGGATTTCGTCGGCGAGGCACGCTGCCGTGGCCGGCTTTTTCTGGTGAAGCATTATCCCGGGCTGGTGCTGTCGGAGGATCCCGCGGACGTCGTGTTCGGCGAAGTGTACCGGCTGCGCCAGCCGGACGCGCTGCTGCGCGAGTTCGACATGTACGAGGCCTGCGGCGAGGGGTTTGCCGAGCCGACCGAATATCTCAGGCGGATGCTGCCGGTGACGCTTTCGGACACGACGGCGAGCGAGGCCTGGACCTATGTCTACAACTGGCCGGTGACCGGCCTGCCGCGCATCGTTACGGGGCGGTTTCTGGAGAATTAAAGCGTTTTCGAGCGAAGCGGGCACCGGTTTGCGTGAAGAAAACGCGTCAAACAGGGACCTCTAGATTTCCCGCACCAGCCGCACATCCACCTCGCGCTCGACGTAAGTCCATTCCTCGGTGGCGCGCAGCACTTTCACCAGGTCCTCGAACAACATCGCGTTCTGCGGCGCGTATTCGAACCAGGCGAGGAAATCGAAGGGCTCGCCGAGATCGCGACAATGATAGAGCTGCCGCGCGATGTCAGGCAGGTATTGAAGGCTCGAGGCGATATGGTGCGACTGGTCCTCGAAGATCCGCCGCCGCTCCTCCTGCGTCAGTTCCCACCAGGCCGCCGATTTTCTGATCGGGATCAGTGCCGCGCAGCTCGCCTCCGCCCGCCCGAGCCCGGCCTGCGCAGCCTCGAGCTGCGTTTTCTCAGGCCGCTCGACATAGCGCAGATGGCTGGCGACCCCGGCCAGCCGCCACGAGGTCTGCGACGGCAACAGCGGCAGCGCGACGGCCTCGGAATGCACCACCGACAGCGACGGCACCGGCCGGAGCGACTCGCCCTTCACCGGCGCGATCGAGACGATCCGCCACGCCCCGCTCTGGCCGCCCCTGAAGGTCGTGAACATGCGCTATCGAAGCTTGGAACCGGGGGAGGTTCAAGTCCGGTGATTGAGCGTGAGACGCACAGCTTCAACGCGAGTCGCGATGCGCTCCCTCTCCCGCGCTTGCGGGGGAGGGCTAGGGTGGGGGCTCTCTCCACGATCGCTGACGTTTTGCATTGAGAGCAAGCTTGGTCATAGTCGGTCGCGCTTCCAGACACGCCCCGTGACGAGAGAGCCCCCACCCCGACCCTCCCCCGCAAGAGCGGGAGAGGGGGCGCTGCGGCAAGGTTCCGGACCCATTCGCCCCCTGTGAATAGCCGGGAGAAGGCCAACAATTCTCGTATTTTACCCTGGCCACCCTATATCCATAATCGGTTGGCAGGGCCAACGACTCAGGCCACACATCACCCCATGCGCTTTACGCCCCAATTTCTCGACGAACTGCGCGCCCGGCTTCCGGTTTCGGAAGTCGTGGGCCGGCGCGTCAAGTTGAAGAAGGCGGGCAGGGAGTGGAAAGGGCTGTCGCCGTTCCAGCAGGAGAAGTCGCCGTCCTTTACGGTCAACGACCAGAAGGGTTTTTACCACGACTTCTCCTCCGGCAAGCACGGCGACATCATCACTTTCCTGATGGAGACCGAGGGTGTCGGCTTCACCGAAGCGGTGGAGCGGCTGGCATCGATGGCCGGCATGCCGCTGCCGGCGGCGACCCCGGACGCCGCGCGCCACGAGCAGCGCCGCAAGACGCTGTACGACGTGATGGAGCTCGCCGCGAAATTCTTCGCCGACACCCTGGCCTCGCGCAATGGTGCCAAGGCCCGCGGCTACCTCGCCGACCGCGCGATTTCGCCGGCGGTGCAATTGCAGTTCCGGATCGGCTATGCGCCGGGCGAACGCTTCGCGCTGAAGGAGTTTTTGGGCTCGCAGGGCATTCCGGTCGAGGACATGGTCGAGGCCGGGCTTCTGGTCGCCGGCGACGACATCCCGGTGCCCTACGACAAGTTTCGCGACCGCGTGATGTTTCCGATCACCGACCTCCGCAATCGCGTCATCGCCTTCGGCGGCCGCGCGCTGGAGAAGGACGTCGCCGCCAAATACATGAACTCGCCGGAAACGCCGCTGTTTCACAAGGGCGACAATCTCTACAACCTGGCGCCCGCGCGGCAGGCCACCCATAACGGCGCAACGCTGGTGGTGGTGGAAGGCTATGTCGACGTCATCGCCATGGTCGGCGCCGGCTTTGCCGCCAGCGTCGCGCCGCTCGGCACCGCGCTGACCGAAAACCAGCTGGCGCTGCTGTGGAAGATGGCGGACGAGCCGGTGCTCTGTTTCGACGGCGACAAGGCTGGACAGAAGGCGGCCTATCGCGCCGCCGACCTCGCGCTGCCGCATCTCAAGCCCGGCAAGAGTCTGCGTTTCGCGCTGCTGCCGGAAGGACAGGACCCCGACGATCTCGCGCGCTCCGGCGGCCGCGGCGCGATCGAGGAGGTGATCTCCGCGGCGCGGGGCCTCGCCGACGTGATCTGGTCGCGCGAGCTCGAAGGCGGCAGCTTTGCCACGCCCGAGCGGCGCGCCGCGCTGGAAGCGCGGATCGGCGAGCTCACCAACGGCATCCGCGACGAGGTGGTGCGGCGCTACTATCGCCAGGATCTGGCGGAACGCTTGCAGCGGACCTTCGCGCCGGAGGGTGGGCGCGGCGGCTATGGCAGAGGCAATTTCCGCGGGGGCGGGGGCGGCGAATCAGGCCGGCGCTTTCAGCCCCGCAGCAACTCGTTCACCCCGGGGGCTGCGGGCCGAATCGAATCCCGCGGCCGCCCGCAGGTCTCGCCCGGCAGCCAGACCATCAACCGCGGGCCCTACCAGGCGGCGAGCCCGCAACTGGCGCTGAGCCCGATCATGCGCGGCCAGCGCAGCGCGATTTCCCGCCGCGAGGCGCTGATTCTGCAATCGCTGATCAACCACCCCTGGCTGCTGCACGACCATCTGGAAGAGGTGGCGGCGCTGGAAATGGCCCATCCGGAGGCCAACAAGCTGCGCGCCGGCATCATCGCCGCCTTTGCTCATGACCATCACCAGAGCCCGGAGCCTGAAGAACAGGCCGAGAAGATGCGCGCCGACCTCGAAGTGCGCGGATTCTCCGAGGTTCTTCAAAGAGTTGAGCGGGCGATCACGACCCAGGCGGTGTGGGGCGTCCGCCCCGGTGCGGCCCGCGACGACGTTCTTGCCACCTGGCATCAGCTGGTCTCCTTGCATCGCCAATGGCACTCCTTACTTAGGGAATTGAAGGATGCCGAGCTGGCCTTGGGCAACGAGGGCGGTGAGGCCAATCTGGCATGGCTGCGCGATATCAAGGCCAGGCTGGAGGAAGTCGACGGTACTGAGGCCCTGATCGAGGGATTTGGCGATTCTTCCGGAAGGTCCCAGCGGGTCGTCTGATCAAAAAATGCTGCGGACGGCGGCCACGGAACCGCGAAAAGACTCGCCAAATCCATGGTTTGGCGGCAAAAACAGGACTGACAGGGTTAATCGAAGCTTAATTGCCTGCGGGCTAGAAGCTCGTAACCGTCGAGAACAATTTTGAGGGGGGTGGCGAGACTGCGCCGCCCTTTCCGCGTCGTTAGCGACAGCAGATTCAAAGCGGGCGCGGCAACGCACCGGCATGAGCGCGTTTGGAGAGCATTGAATGGCCAGCAAGGCAAAGACGCTGCAGGTAAAGGACAAGGAAAAAGACGACAAGGCAGCGGACGCCCCCGAGAAGGATTCACCTGACGCGCCGTCGCCGTTGCTCGACCTGTCGGACGCCGCCGTCAAGAAGATGATCAAGCAGGCCAAGAAGCGCGGCTTCGTGACCTTCGATCAGCTCAACGAAGTGCTGCCCTCCGACACCACCTCGCCCGAACAGATCGAAGACATCATGTCGATGCTCTCGGACATGGGCATCAACGTCTCCGAAGCCGAGGACGCCGACAGCGAGGAAGAGAAGCAGGAAGAGGCCGAGGACGAGACCGACAACGAACTGGTCGAGGTCACCGCCAAGGCCGTCACCGAAGTCAAGAAATCCGAGCCCGGCGAGCGCACCGACGATCCCGTCCGCATGTATCTGCGCGAGATGGGCACCGTCGAGCTGTTGTCGCGCGAGGGCGAAATCGCCATTGCCAAGCGCATCGAGGCCGGCCGCGAGGCGATGATCGCGGGGCTGTGCGAAAGCCCGCTGACCTTCCAGGCCATCATCATCTGGCGCGACGAACTCAACGAGGGAAAGATCTTCCTTCGCGACATCATCGATCTCGAAGCCACCTATGCCGGCCCCGACGCCAAGAACAACATGAACCCGGCGATGCTGGCGGCACCGGTCGGTCCCGACGGCCAGCCGCTCGCCGCCGCCAATGGCAATGGCGCGGCCGCGGTGCCGGCTGCTGTCGCTCCGCCCGCAGCACCCCCGGCGCCGACCCCGTTCCGCGCAGCACCTGCGGCTGCCCCTGAAGGCGAGGAAAAGGATCCCGCCGAGGCCGCCGCCGAAGGCGACCTGGACGACGACGAGTTCGAAAACCAGATGTCGCTCGCCGCCATCGAGGCCGAGCTGAAGCCGAAGGTGGTCGAGACCTTCGACAAGATCGCCGACAACTACAAGAAGCTGCGCCGCCTGCAGGAGCAGGACATCTCCAACCAGCTGCAGAACGAGACGCTGTCGCCGGCGCAGGAGCGCAAATACAAGAAGCTGAAGGACGAGATCATCGTCGAGGTGAAGTCGCTGCGGCTCAACCAGGCCCGTATCGATTCACTGGTCGAGCAGCTCTACGACATCAACAAGAAGCTGGTGTCGTTCGAGGGCCGTTTGCTTCGCCTCGGCGACAGCCACGGCGTCGCGCGCGAGGACTTCCTGCGCAACTACCAGGGCTCGGAGCTCGATCCGCGCTGGCTCAACCGCGTCTCGAAACTGTCGGCAAAGGGCTGGAAGAATTTCGTCCATCACGAGAAGGACCGCATCAAGGAACTGCGCGGCGAGATCCAGTCGCTGGCCGCATTGACCGGGCTCGAGATCGGCGAATTCCGCAAGATCGTGCACGGCGTGCAGAAGGGCGAGCGCGAGGCGCGCCAGGCCAAGAAGGAAATGGTCGAGGCCAACCTGCGCCTCGTGATCTCGATCGCCAAGAAATACACCAACCGCGGCCTGCAGTTCCTTGATCTGATCCAGGAAGGCAATATCGGCCTGATGAAGGCGGTCGACAAATTCGAATATCGCCGCGGCTACAAGTTCTCGACCTATGCAACGTGGTGGATCCGGCAGGCGATCACGCGAAGCATCGCCGACCAGGCGCGCACCATCCGCATTCCCGTGCACATGATCGAAACCATCAACAAGATCGTGCGCACCTCGCGTCAGATGCTGAACGAGATCGGCCGCGAGCCGACCCCTGAGGAATTGGCCGAGAAACTCGGCATGCCCCTGGAGAAGGTCCGCAAGGTTCTCAAGATCGCGAAGGAGCCGCTGTCGCTCGAAACCCCCGTCGGTGACGAGGAAGACTCGCATCTTGGCGATTTCATCGAGGACAAGAACGCGATCCTCCCGATCGACGCCGCGATCCAGTCCAACCTGCGCGAAACCACCACGCGCGTCCTGGCCTCGCTGACCCCGCGCGAGGAACGCGTGCTGCGCATGCGCTTCGGCATCGGCATGAACACCGACCACACCCTGGAAGAAGTCGGCCAGCAGTTCAGCGTGACCCGCGAACGTATCCGCCAGATCGAGGCCAAGGCGCTGCGCAAGCTGAAGCATCCGTCGCGGTCAAGGAAGCTGCGGAGCTTCCTCGACAACTGATCCCGTCACCCTGAGGAGCCGCGCAAAGCGCGGCGTCTCGAAGGGCGACGGCCACCGGGCATCCATCGACACAAAGCGGCGGGCGAAAGCCCGCCGTTTTTGTTTCCAGTTCGTGGGCGTTTGGAGCTGGCATTTGATATGCAATTCAAGATAGATTTGCAGGAATTAGGACTGCTGGAATGGCTACCTACAGACAAATTGCAGAATACGTTCAGATTAAGAATGGTTATGTTCCAAAGACCTGTTGGATCGCCCATGTCCTCTCTGACAATGGGTTAACCAAGCGCACGGCGTCTAATCGAGTTGACTCGAATAAGCGCGCATACCCGTGTCCTCTTTCGAAGAGAGGCGCAATTGAAGACGCATTGAAGCACTTTGCTATGATTTAGAGGGGCTCAATTGGCGCGAAAGAACGAGCCTTATTCTTGGGTCATCGTCGAAAGCTTTCGGCCTAGTAGCACAGCAGGACTACATGGCGACATTCATATCCGGCCGGCCCCCGGCCAAGGCTTGGACACCGATATGTTTGTCGAGTGTTCGAAGGAACTCGTAAACGACTATGAGGTCGGGACGCGATTCCGAATCAGAGCAAAAATTACGGACAGGGAAGGGAGTCGTCCTTTTCTCTACAGCTATTTCGGCTGGCAATATGAAGTCTTGCCCGACTAATCGGGCACCGAAGGGCGACGGCCTCCATCGAAGCAAAGCGGCGGGCGAAAGCCTGCCGTTTTTTGTTGTTCAAGATAGAGCAGGCGCACCAGCGCATTTGGCGGCTCTCATCCTTCGAGACGGCGCTTCGCGCCTCCTCAGGATGAGGTCCTCTATCCCCTCGTGGTGAGGAGCGCGGCAACGCCGCGCGTCTCGAACCATGAGGCCCGGGACCGTGCGGCCG
>JBAQER010000440.1:0-5291 GCA_049286845.1 Bradyrhizobium sp. | reverse complement strand
ACGTCGCGCTGCGCTACTTCAATGTCGCGGGCGCCGACCCCAAAGCGCGCGTCGGGCTTGCGACCGTCGGCGCCACGCATCTCCTGAAGATCGCGGTCGAGGCGGCCACCGGACAGCGCGCCAAGGTCGACGTGTTCGGCACGGATTATCCGACGCCGGACGGCAGCTGCATCCGGGATTTCATCCACGTCAGCGACCTCGCACAGGCGCATCGCGCGGCGCTGTCGTATCTGCGCGACGGCGGCCAGTCGGCGACGCTGAATTGCGGTTACGGCCGCGGTTATTCGGTGCTGGAAACCATCGAGGCGGTGCGGCGCGTCTCCGGGCGCAATTTCGCGGTTCAATATGCACCGCGCCGGCCCGGCGACATCATGACCATGATCGCCGATACTACCCGCATCAAAAGCATGCTGGACTGGACGCCGCAATACGACAATCTCGAGACCATCGCCAGGCATGCGCTGGCGTGGGAAGAGAAACTGTTCCGCGAGCGCCATGGCGAGCTGCAGCACGCTGCATCGGCCTAAAATCTCATGCGGCGCAAGCCCTGATTTGGCTTGAAAAACCGGCATATAGCGGGCAAGGAGACGGACGTTTCGCAAGCCAACCCTGACGCGCGGGCGGGAGCCTGCCAGCGCTGTCAATGGAACGCGGATGACCGAACTTCCGAAGAAAATCACTGACGATCCCTATGGCGCCGCGATCCTGATTCGCCGCCTGATCAACGAGCAGGGCCTGACCTACTGGCGGCGCTATCTGCTGGCCTTCGTGCTGATGGCGGTCTCGGCCGGCGCAACGGCGCTGTCGGCCTACATTCTGGGCGAGGTCATCAACAAGGCCTATGTCGACAAGGATGTGCGCGGCATCGCGATCCTGTCGGGGGTCACCGTCCTGATCTTCATCCTCAAGGGTGCGGCGACCTACGGTCACCAGGTGATCCTGTCGAAGATCTCCAACGCCATTCTCGCCAACAACCAGCGCCGGCTGTTCGCCAAGCTGATGAGCGAGAGCGTTGCCTTCTTCTCGGAGCGGCATTCGTCGGAATTTCTGGCGCGGCTCACCGCGGGCGCCGCTTCCGTCACGCAGGTGCTCAACCTCCTGATCAATGCGCTCGGCCGCGACCTGCTGCTGCTGATCGGCCTCGTCGCCGTCATGCTGATGCAGGACCCCTACATGGCGCTGCTCGGTTTCGCGGTGGCGCCGCCGGCGATGCTGGTGCTGCGCAAGCTGGTGAAGCGGATCAAGGGCCTCGCGCACAACCAGTTCACCGGCACCGCCGACATTCTCGAAATCATGCAGGAATCGCTGCAGGGCATCCGCACCGTAAAGGCGTTCACGCTCGAACAGACCATGCGCGAGCGGATCGACACCTCAATCGCCGCGGTCGAGCGCAACGCCAACAAGATGGCGCGGGTCTCCAACCGGTCGAGCCCGCTGATGGAGACGCTCGGCGGGTTCGCGGTCGCGGGCGGGCTGATGTACGGCGGCTACAGCGTGGTCGCGATGGGCGCGACGCCGGGTCAGTTCTTTTCGTTCCTGACCGCGTTCCTGATGGCCTATGAGCCGGCCAAGCGGCTGGCGCGGCTCAATATCGAACTCAACAGCAACCTGATCGGCGCCCGCAAATTGCTGGAGATCGTCGACAGCCCCTCCAGCGAGCCCGTCGACGATGACAAGCCGGCGCTGAAGCTGATCGACGCACGGGTCGAGTTTTGCGACGTGACGTTCGCCTACCGTCCGGACGAGCCCGTGCTCAACCGCATGAGTTTTGTCGCCGAGCCCGGCAAGATGACGGCGCTGGTCGGCCCCTCCGGCGGCGGCAAGTCCACCGTGCTGGCGCTGCTGCTGCGGCTCTATGAAGTGAATGACGGCGCCGTCCTGATCGACGGGCAGGCCATTTCCGGCGTATCGCGAAAATCGCTGCGCCAGCAGACCGCCTATGTCGGGCAGGACGTCTATCTGTTCCGCGACACCATCGGCGCCAACATCGCTTTCGGCAAGGCCGGCGCAACGCAGGACGAGATTGTGGCTGCCGCCCAGGCCGCCTGCGCGCACGAGTTCATCATGGGCTTTCCGCTCGGCTACGACACGCCGGTCGGCGAGCACGGCACGCAGCTGTCCGGCGGCCAGCGCCAGCGCATCGCGGTCGCCCGCGCGCTGATCAGGAACGCACCGATCATCCTGCTGGACGAGGCCACCGCAGCATTGGATTCGGAGTCCGAAAAGCAGGTCCAGGAGGCGATCGAACATCTCTGCCGGAACCGCACCACCATTGTCATAGCCCATCGCCTGCACACCATCATGCACGCCGACGCCATCCTGGTGGTCGAGGGCGGCGAGATCGTCGAGCGCGGGCGGCATGACGATCTGTTGCGGCGCGGCGGGCGTTATGCGTCGTTCTTCCGCCTGCAGCATCGCGAAGCGGGGCCGCTGACGCTGGCGCCGATCAGCGCAACCGCGTAAAGCTATCTGCCGACTTCCTGCCCTTAACCCCCCGCCGAGACCGTCATGAACGCAACAGCCTACGTCATTCCCGCTCCGCCACAGCCCTCGCTTCCCGTCGTTGGCGAGTCGAAATCCTATCCGGTCCGCCGCATCTGGTGCGTCGGCCGCAATTATCTCGAGCACATCCGCGAGATGGGCAATGACGAGCGGGCACCGCCGTTCTTCTTCGCCAAGCATGCCGACATGCTGGTGCCCGACGGCGCCACCATTCCCTATCCGCCGCTGACCAAGGATCTGCATCACGAGGTCGAGCTGATCGTCGCGATGAAGAGCGGCGGCCTCAACATAACAGCCGACAAGGCGCTCGATCACGTCTATGGCTATGCGGTCGGTATCGACCTCACCCGCCGCGACCTGCAGATCGCTTCGCGCAAGAAAGAGCGGCCGTGGGAAGTCGGCAAATCCTTCGACTATTCCGCGCCCTGCTCCGCGCTGCAGCCGGCCGCCAAGATCGGCCATCCCGCCAAGGGCAGGATCTGGCTTACGGTCAACGGCAAGGAACAGCAGAAGGGCGACCTTACCGAACTGATCTGGAGCGTGCCCGAGATCATCTGGCAGCTGTCGCAGCAGGTCGCGCTCGCCGCCGGCGACATCATCATGACGGGAACGCCGGCCGGCGTCTCCCAGCTCAACCCCGGCGACAAGATCGAATGCGGCGTCGACGGCGTCGGCACGCTGAAGGTTTCGATCGGCAAGCCGGCGGCATAAGCCGGCTGTTTGCGCCAAGACGCGAAAAGGGCTCCGGGACCCGGTCCGGGGCCTTTTTTTCGTCCGGATTGGGCGCAATTATAGGTAGAATTACGGATAGAGGATGCAGACCACGACGCAAGGGGCGGCCTGTTCGATCAAGATGATCCCTTCGGACTCGACCGTCAGCCTGCAGCCGGAAATCGACGGCTTTCTTAAATTCGATTGCGGCAGCGGCGTAAGGCGTCTGAGCCGGCAGTTCGGTGCGTCCTGATCCTGCCCCCGGAGAACTAACTACTGGGACGGGGACGCCGCTGAACACTCAGATACCACGAAAAGCTCCAATTGCCCCTCGATCTGTCCGGCGGCGCGACTACCCCAAAGCGGCGTCCCGGCGCGGGCTCCGCCGTCAAATTCTACGGTTCCGTTGCAATTGGAGCCGCCGCCGTAAAGGTTTCTAAACCAAAAACTATCGGTAATGCCGTAAGACGGTAATGTCGTAAGAGAAGGATTAACGCCGATTCGGCGGACAATTTCAGCGTCTGACATCTGGAGATAGGTCGTCACGTGAGCAGCTTCTCGAAGAAGTCCTGGTTGGGTGCCGTCGACGATGGCGACGAATCTTTCCCGCTTGCTCCGGCTGCAGCGGTTGATGCCGGCACGGTCAATTCGGTCAACAGCGCAGCCAAGCCGGTCGCAACGATCGCGCAACTCGCCGATTACCTGATCAACGGCTTTTGGCAATACAACGGCACGTATGCCCACCACTGGGGCTCGGCGACCATCAGCTACAACATCAGCGGCCTCAACGCGAACGAGCAGATGCTCGCGCAATCGGCGCTGAATGCCTGGCACGAAGTTGGCAACCTGACCTTCGTTCAAACCTCCGGCGCCGCGAACATTACGTTCACTCACGACGGCACGATGACCGCCTATGAATATGACTACTACAACGGCTCCGGAATCATCAGTTCGGCATTCGTCAACATCAGCGCCGACTGGATTACGAATGACGGCGGCGCGTATGACGGCCGGACCGGGATCGATAGCTACGGATACCAGACCTACATTCACGAGATCGGTCACGCGCTCGGCCTGGGTCACCAAGGTCCCTACAACGGCAGCGCGACCTATTCGACCGACGCGATCTATGCCGACGACACATGGCAGTACTCTGTCATGTCGTACTTCCCGCAAAACAGTTACAACGGCTCGTACCGATACGTGGTCACGCCGCAAATGGCCGACATATACGCCGCCCAGGCGATCTATGGCGCCGCCACCACCCGGACCGGCGATACGATCTATGGCTTCCACAACACCGCGGGATCGATATTCGACTTCAACAACTATACCCAGGCGCCCGCACTGACGATCTACGACAGCAGCGGCAACGACACTCTGGATTGCTCCGGCTATTCAACCGCCCAGACCATCAATCTGCATGCCGGCAGTTTTTGCTCGGTGGGCGGATTGATCAACAACATCGGGATCGCTCTTAACGCAATCATCGAAACTGCTATCGGCGGCAGCGGAAACGACACGCTGATCGCGAATGATTTTGGCAACAGGCTGTACGGCGGCAGTGGCATCGATTCCCTGTACGGCGGCAGCGGAAACGATTCGCTGACCGGCGGTATCGGGAACGATACGATTGATGGCGGTAGCGGCACCGATGCCGCAGTGTTTGCTGGACTACGGTCGGCGTATCAGGTGACCATTCTAAGCAGCGGGGCCGTGCAAGTTTCCGGTGCAGACGGCGTCGACATGCTGGTCAACGTCGAAGCCCTGACCTTTGACGACCAGACTGTTACGATTGCTCCGAACAACCCGCCGGCGACCCCGACTCCTCATAATCAGACCATGACGTCCGGAACCTCGGTGGCGCTGAGCACGCTGTTCACCGGCCTGACCGATGCGGACGCCTGGGATTCGGTGACGCAGGTCTGGGTGAGCGATCGCACCGCGGGTAACGGACACCTGACCTTCAACGGCGTCGTGCAAAACGACAACCAGGCGTTTGGCCCAATCCCGATCGGCCAACTCAGCCAATGGGCGTTTCTGGCGGGCGGCACCGACACTATCGCGTTCCAGACCGT
>JBAQER010000439.1:0-8618 GCA_049286845.1 Bradyrhizobium sp. | reverse complement strand
GCGTCTCCTCGGCGCCGGTGGGTTCGAACAGGTTGCGCCGCTCGGCGTCGCGATCGGGATAGTCGACGTCGATTTCCATCAGGAAGCGATCGAGCTGCGCTTCCGGCAGCGGATAGGTGCCTTCCTGCTCCAGCGGGTTCTGCGTCGCCAGCACGTGGAACGGTTTCGGCAGATCGTGGCGCGCGCCGGCCACCGTGATGTGCTGCTCCTGCATGGCTTGCAGCAACGCGGATTGGGTGCGCGGGCTGGCGCGGTTGATTTCGTCGGCCATCAACAACTGCGCGAATACGGGACCTGCGATGAAGCGGAACGAGCGCTTGCCGGAACTGCTCTCGTCCAGCACCTCGGCGCCGAGAATATCCGACGGCATCAGGTCCGGCGTGAACTGGATGCGCTTGGCGTCGAGCCCGAGCGTGATCCCCAGGGTTTCGACCAGCTTGGTCTTGGCGAGGCCGGGCACGCCGATCAGCAGCGCGTGACCGCCGGACAGGATCGTCACCAGGGTGTTTTCGATTACCCGGTCCTGGCCGAAGATAACGGTGGAAATCGCATCCTTCGCTGCCCGGATCTGACCGGCGACCTGTTCGGCCGAACGCACGATCACGTCCTCGAGTTTTTCGACACCGTCTGCGCCAGCCATCTGGTTCTCCTTGGACCCAAAGCGTCGCGTGGAAAGCCGTGCATGAAACGCCGCCGCTTGCGCGATCATGCCGCCAACCCCATGCTAAACTTATGCGAAGGCCATGTATTCGTTGAATTAAACTATCCCCACTTTATCGGCATTTCGGGGTATGAACGGCATCACGATGTGGCGACCTGATCCGGTAATCTACCGGCGGAACTCGTCCGGACCGCGCACCACCGGACTTGCACCAATCGTGCCAAATCGAGCGTCAGAGTCAGGGCAAACAATGGCGAAGCAAGGGCAGACCACCCGTCAGGACCTCGAAGGACTGACCGCTGCGGCTACGCAGGCTGCGAATACCAGCCCCGCCGGAAAGGGACTGCCTCCGGTGCATCTGTGGAATCCGCCGTTCTGCGGCGATCTCGACATGCGAATCGCCGGCGATGGTACGTGGTTCTACATGGGGACGCCGATCGGGCGGCCGGCGCTGGTCCGGCTGTTTTCAACCATCCTCAAGCGCGAGGACGGCAAGCACTTTCTCGTGACTCCGGTCGAGAAGGTCGGCATCCGCGTCGACGATGCGCCGTTTCTCGCGGTCGAGATGACCAGGGAAACCGACGGCCGGGGCCGGCTCCTGCGCTTCCGGACCAATGTCGACGACTGGGTGGCTTGCGATTCCGCCCACCGCTTGCGATTCGAGGCCGCCGCCGACGGGGGGCTGACGCCCTATCTGCATGTCCGCGCCGATCTGTGGGCCAAGGTGACGCGGGCGCTGTACTACGATCTGGTTGACATGGGCGAGGAGCGGGTGGTCGATGGTCATCCGATGTTCGGAATCGAATCCGGCGGCGAATTCTTTGCGATGGCGGATGCGGACGAGGTGAGGGGCGCGCTTTGAACGAGCCGATGCTGAAGAGCGATCCTGCCGCGATCAACTCAGCGGAGTTTTTCGATCGCAGCCGCGCGCGGCTTGGCTTCGACGTGCCGCCGGGCCTGGTCGATCCCAACATCATCCCGAAGAGCGGCGATCAGGGCACCGATCGCATGCTCGAGATCATCGCGCGCGAACAGCCGGTGCGGCCGGCCGCGGTATTGATCCCGGTGGTGGACCATCCGCAGCCGACGGTGCTGCTGACGCAGCGCGCGGCGCATCTCAACGATCACGCCGGCCAGATTGCATTCCCCGGCGGCAAGATCGACTCGACCGACGCTTCGCCGCTCGACGCCGCGCTGCGTGAGGCCGAGGAGGAGGTCGGCCTGAGCCGCAAATTCGTCGAGCCGATCGGCTATCTCGACCTCTACGCGACCGGATTCGGATTTCGCATCCTGCCGACGGTGGCGCGGGTGAAGCCGGGCTTCCGGCTGAGCATCAACAAGTCGGAGGTGGACGATGCCTTCGAGGTGCCGCTGGCGTTCCTGATGGACCCGGCCAACCACCAGGTGCACAGCAAGGAATTCCGCGGCATGGAGCGTTCCTACTACGCGATGCCGTTCGCCGAGCGCTACATCTGGGGCGCCACCGCGGGAATCCTGCGTGTGCTGTACGAGCGGATCTGCCTCACATGATCCGTCCGGTCCTCACGGAGATCGGCATTTTCCTGATCCCGTTCGCGGTCTATGCGGCGTTTTTGATTGCGACCCGT
Source organism: Bradyrhizobium sp. (assembly GCA_049286845.1). Lineage (GTDB taxonomy): Bacteria > Pseudomonadota > Alphaproteobacteria > Rhizobiales > Xanthobacteraceae > Bradyrhizobium. The sequence goes on along the minus strand of JBAQER010000439.1, from coordinate 6,350 downwards.
TCCGGACTGCTGACGCCGGCGTCATGGCCGATGCATATCATCGCCAGGCTGACGATCGGCTCGCTGCTGCTGGTCGTGGTCAGCTTCGTACTGCTGGCGCATTTTTCCGGCGCGTCGCCGAATTCGACCTACATCCCGGCGCATATCGAAAACGGCAAACTCGTTCCCGGAGTCGAGAAATGAGCGAGGCGCGGGTGCTCGGCAGTGCCGCCGATTTGAAGTTCCTGCACCGGGTGCCGCAACTTCGCCTCACGAACTTCAAATCGACAAGCGGCACTGCAAGAAATCGAATGGCCAGTACTCCATTTCCGAAGTTCGCATAAGAGGTTGCCGCACATGCCTGCGAACTTCGGAAATCGAGTACTGGACGCGCCCTGGCTCAGATCCGGGCCGGCGGCCCGCGTGCTTGCCCTTCTCAACGGCAGCGGCGAGGAGGCGCGCGTGGTCGGCGGCGCGGTCCGCAATGCGCTGTTGAAGATCCCGGTCGCCGATATCGACATCGCAACCACCGCCTTGCCCGCAGAGGTGATCCGCCGCGCCAAGGCCGCCGGCATCAAGAGCGTGCCGACCGGCATCGACCACGGCACGGTGACGCTGGTCGTCGATGCGCATCCGTTCGAGATCACCACCTTGCGCGAGGACACCGAAACCTTCGGGCGCAAGGCGGTCGTCGCGTTCGGCCGCGACTGGGTCCGCGATGCGGAACGGCGCGACTTCACCATCAACGGCCTGTCGGTGGACGCCGCGGGTGTCGTGCATGACCATGTCGGCGGCATGAGCGATATCGCGGCCAGACGCGTGCGCTTCATCGGCGATCCCGTGGCGCGCATCGCCGAAGATTATTTGCGCATCCTCAGGTTCTTCCGCATTCACGCCGCCTATGGCTCAGGCGAACCCGATCGCGCCGGATACCTCGCCTGCATCGGCGCACACGCCGGCCTTGCGACCCTCTCCGCCGAACGCGTGCGCATGGAAATGCTCAAGCTGATGGTCGCAGGCGGCGCGGCCGGTGCGGTCGAGGCGATGGCGGAGGGCGGGCTGCTGCAGCCGATTTTCGGCGGCGTCGCCTATACCGGACCGTTCGCCGCGATGATCGCGGCGGAGCGCCTGCTTGGACTGGCGCCGGACCCGATTCGCCGGCTCGGCGCGCTCGCGGTTGCCGTCACCGAGGACGCAAGGCGGGTGGCGCTGCGCATGCGCCTCTCCAACGCCGAAACCAAAGCGCTCGACTCCATGGGCCACCGCTGGTGGCGACTCGCCGGCATGGACGAGGCCACCGCGCGGCGACGGCTCTACCGGCTCGGCGAGGAGCGTTACCGGGACCGGCTGATGCTGGCATGGGCGCGTGCGGGAGGGCGCGTCGATGCGGCACATTGGCGGGAGCTTGCGACCCTGCCGAAGCGCTGGAGCGCCCCGAAATTCCCGTTGAAGGCGGCCGATTTTACCGCGCGCGGCATAGCCGAGGGCCCGCTGCTCGGGCAGGTGCTGGCGCTGGCCGAAGACGCCTGGCTGGCGGCGGACTTCCCGCTGGATGAGGCCGTTGTGAACGGCATTGCCGACCGGGCCGTGGCCCGCTTCACCCGCGACAACAGGCTGTGAGCCTTCTTTCCGGCTTCGCCGATATCTCGCTGGCCCAGCTCCTGCTGGTGGCCGGCGTCGCGCTGCTGGCCTCCGTGGTCGGCGGCCTTGCGGGTTACGGCACCGGCGCGCTGATGCCGCTGGTTCTGGTGCCCCTGATCGGCGCCGAGCCCGTGGTGCCGATCATCGCGATCTCGGCGATCTTCACCAATCTCAGTCGCTTTGCCGCCTATCTCAGATATGTCGACGGCCGCCGCGCCCTGATCGTGATCTCGGCGGCCGCATTCACGACCGCGCTCGGCGCCTACGGCTACACGCTTCTCACCAATGCCGGTGCTGCGCTGGTGATCGGCGCGATGCTGATATCGAGCGTGCCGCTGCGCCGCCTGGCCAGGCGCCGCGACGTCAGGATCGGCGACACCGGGCTCGCCGCAGGCTCGGTGGGTTACGGCGTCGTGGTCGGCGGCACCTCGGGCTCGGGCGTGATCCTGCTGTCGCTGCTGATGGCGGCGGGTCTCGAGGGCACGGCCGTGATCGCCACCGATGCGGTGATCTCGGTCATGACCAGCATCATCAAGATTTCCGTGTTCGGGTTGGCCGGCGTCATCACCGCGCAGGTGCTGGCCTTTGCCTTGCTGATCGGGGCGATCGCGATCCCCGGGGCGTTTTTGGCGCGGGCCTTCGTCGAGCGGATGCCGGTGCACATTCACACCGCGATCCTCGACGTCGCCGTCATCGCGGGTGGGCTGGTGATGATGTCGACGGCGGCGCGAAGTTTGCTTTAACGAAATTAGCGAGAATCCAAGAGCAATTCGCGGACTGAATGACACGCAGCCAAATGGCCCTGAGCGTGACATGGCCATGCGCGAGGAATTTCGACGACATTCTGTCATCCAGTTCCAATAGCCAAAAGCGGAAATCGTTCAGAGACCGCGCCGAAGTCCGGAAATGACCCAGAGCGGACACCAGCGGCCATCTCACTTCCGCATTGCGCTTAGGAACACGGGCTAAGCTTCGAGCACGGGGCTTCTGAAGGGCAAGGCGTTTCTTTTTGCCCTTTCGAAAAATCATCGAGGATCACGCAATCGGGTCCGGGCCCGCCCGCACAGGATGCGTCGCAGTTCGCGACGAAAGCCGCGATACTGCGCTCCAATGCTTTCAATTCTGCCAGCTTCGAACGCACGGCAACCAAATGCTCCTGCGCAAGGTCACGCGCATGTACGCAGGAGCTGGCTGGGTCTTGCACTAACGCTACGAGCGAGCGCACCTGATCAATCGAGAACCCAAACTCGCGGCAGCGCCGGATGAAGGTCAGTTGCTTCACATCGGCGTCACCATAGACGCGCTGACCACCAGCCTGACGGTGCGCCGAACGTAGTAGTCCGATTTCCTCATAGTATCGGATCGTCGGCGCATTGGTGCCGGTTCGCTTTGCGAGCCCGCCGATTTTCAGATCACTCATCTATCTGATTTCCATGGAAAAGATTTTGCTTGAACCTCAAGTTACTTGAGGAAGTACCATGAAAGCAATCCTTGATCCAACATCTGTAGGAGAGACCTTCCATGACAATCGTTAGGGCCGCGCCCATCGCCTGCACTCTGGCACCGGGGGCGTACAAAGACCGGCTCGCTTGGATCGCGGCCTTGAACCAAGACGCGCTCCGTAGTTACGAGCGGCGGGACCTCGTCCTGGAATTAAGCTATTGGCTGGAAGCACGGGAGCGCGTGCACGAAATGGTCCGCAACGAACAGACGTGCTGCGCATTCCTCGTCTTCGATCGGCACGAAGTCGGAGACGAAATCCGCCTAACCATCACCGCACCCGAAACGGCACGCGAGGCTGCTGACAGCCTGTTTAATCAATTCCTGGCGAAAGCATCCGCAGAATCGTCATGCGCGTGCGCCTCCACGGCATCCGCCGTGACGATCCCCTCCAAGGCGCCGCCAGGTACAAAAGCCGCAGGCGTTACAGCCGTGACGCTTTCGACTGGCGCGGTCGCTTGTGGCGTTTGTTGCGTGTTGCCATTTGCCCTCCCGGCAACCCTTCTCGCAAGCACCGGAACTTTGTTGGCGTGGTTCGTCAAAATGCATGTGTGGGTGACTGTTCTTGCCATTTTGTCGGTGGTAGGCGCATGGGGTTGGATCGCATGGCAGTCGCGACGCACGCGACGCAGGCCAGCCACGTCAACGCTGTTCATGATGGCGGCGGCGACAGTGTTACTGACAGTCGCTGTGTTATGGCCATTGATTGAGAGGCCTCTAATTCAAGCGCTGCGAGCCTAATAGCGCGGCGATTGATCCGCCTTGAACGAAAGCGGACGCTGTGAAAGGCTCGATCTGTGAAAACCGCTTTTGTTTATGTTGGCGCTGCAATCGCCGAAATCGCCGGTTGCTTTGCGTTCTGGGGATGGCTGCGCCTCGGCAAGCCTATCTGGTGGCTTTTTCCAGGCATTCTCTCTCTTGTCGCGTTTGCTTATCTGTTGACGTTGGTCGAGACCGAGGCGGCCGGGCGCGCCTATGCTACCTATGGGGGTGTCTACATCGTTGCGTCGCTTTTCTGGCTGTGGGCGGTCGAGAGTGCTCGTCCAGATCGCTGGGATGTCGCGGGCGCTTCGATCTGTTTGATCGGCGCCGCCGTAATCCTTTGGGGCCCGCGTGGATAGAGCCAACACCCGCCGGTTGGGGGACATGACAGGGTGTCCGCATGCTGGCGCTTTTCGGACGTGACGCGATGTCGGACTTGAGTCTGGAATCCGCACCAAAGCGGACGTCCGCCAACGCCTTTGACTCCTGCAAAAAGATGGAAAGAGGTGAGTGAATCCGCGCGCCTCAACGAGAGTCCGCACCCTGAATCAGTGCCGCTGATTTGCCCGACGTGTCAAATGGTGTCGCCGGCATCGCACATGCCGGCAACTACCCTGCTACTTTGCATGGGGTTGTTTTCGATATTTTTGGTTGGGAGCGGGACCGGGTCCTGCTTTGGAGCGGCAAAAGCTTCATGCCGCTTCGTCAGGCAGCAGCTCCGTCAGCGAACGGATGATCCGGTCGGGCTTGACGGTGCTGTCGGCGGGCAGGCCTTCGCCATGCGCATCCATCCAGATCGCATAGATGCCGAGGCGCTGTGGCGCCTCGATTTCCCATTCCAGATTGTCGCCGATCATCCAGGTCTCCGGTGCGGTGACGCCGAGCGCCTCCATCGCGTGCAGATAGGCGCGCTCCTCCGGCTTGCCGAAACCATGCTCGCCTTCGATCTGGATATGATCGAAGCGGTGCGTCAGCGCGAAGCGTTCGACCTTGGCGCGCTGCGGGCCGGCGGCGCCGTTGGTGACCAGCGCCAGTTTCACGCCGAGCTCCTTGAGCGCATCGATCGCGTCATGCGCGCCCGGAAAGACGTACATTTCCTGTTCGCGATAGGCATGGAAGCGGTTGGCGAGACGTGTCGCAAGATCCAGCGACAGGGGTGCGTGGCCTTTGGCGGCAAGGGCGCTAAATCCGCCCTGGACCACGACGTGCCGGGCCTCTTCGAGTTTCAGCCGCCACGCGGCCTCGGCCGTTGCCCAGAATTTCCGGCCCGACTCCACGATCGCGGCGGCGACCTGTTGCGGCGGCAGCGGCGCAAATTCACCGGCGAATTCCGCCGCGACGTTGTTCCAGGCGATTTCGGGGCGGCCGTAGGCCGACAGGATGGTGTCGTCCATATCGATCAGCATCGCGCGAGGTAGCTGCGTCATCGTCTTCAAGGCCATTTCACTTCGGGCGGCATCGACGACAGGATGGAATCGACGTTGCCGCCGGTCTTCAGCCCGAAGATGGTGCCGCGGTCGTAGAGCAGGTTGAACTCGACGTAGCGTCCGCGCCGGATCAACTGTTCCTCGCGATCGGCCGCCGTCCATGACGCGGCGAAATTGCGCCGCACCAGTTCGGGATAGATTTCCAGGAATGCGCGGCCGACATCCTGCGTGAAGGCGAAGTCGGCGTCCCAGTCGCCGCTTTCGAGCCAGTCGTAGAAGATGCCGCCGATGCCGCGCGCTTCCTTGCGATGCGGCAGATAGAAATACTCGTCGCACCATTTCTTGAACTTGTCGTAAGGTGCGATAGCGGCGTGCGCATCGCAGGCGGCCTGCATCGCGGCATGGAAAGCCACCGTGTCGGGATCCGCTTGCGTCCGCCGCCGGTCGAGCACCGGCGTCAGGTCGGCGCCGCCGCCGAACCACGCCTTGGTGGTGACGACGAAGCGGGTGTTCATGTGAACGGCCGGGATATTCGGATTGTGCAGATGCGCGATCAACGAAATACCCGAGGCCCAGAACCGCGGATCGTCGGCGGCGCCGGGAATCTGCGCGCGGAATTCGGGCGCGAATTCGCCGTGCACCGTGGAGCAATGCACCCCGACCTTTTCGAACAGCCGTCCGCGCATCACCGCCATGACGCCGCCGCCGCCGGGCTTTCCGGTGTGGTCGGTGCGATCCCAGGGGGTGCGCACGAAGCGCCCCGCCGCGCCCGGATAGAGCGCTGCCGGCGCTTCGGCTTCGAGTTGCTCGAAGGCCGCGCAGATGTCGTCGCGCAAGCGTTCGAACCAGCTCCGCGCTTGCGTCTTGCGATCCTCGATCACGGACATGTCCATAGGGAATTCCTAACCTTTCCTTCCGTCATTCCGGGGCGATGCGAAGCGTCGAACCCGGAATCTCGAGATTCCGGCTCTGGTGCTGGCGCACCATCCCGGAATGACGAAAGATGGATTGCTTCGTCGCTGCGCTCCTCGCAATGACGAT
>JBAQER010000438.1:0-16256 GCA_049286845.1 Bradyrhizobium sp. | reverse complement strand
CGAATATCAATATTTTACCTATGGAACGCGCGATGGCAAGCAGGCACCGCTTCAGATGAAAGGGCTCGTCATGCGCATCCATCACCTCAACACCGGCACCATGTGTCCGATCGGGCGGCGTCTCGTGAACGGCACCGGCGGCGTCTTCCAGCGGGCGCGAATGGTCTGTCACTGTTTGCTGGTGGAGACCAATGACGGGCTTGCCCTTGTCGATACCGGCATCGGGCTGGACGACATCGCCCAGCCGATGCGGCTCGGACGCAGATGGGTCCGGCAGACTGCGCCCCGGCTGGATCCGGCCGAGACGGCAATCCGGCAGGTCAAGGCATTGGGCTATTCGCCCGATGATGTGCGGCATCTCTTGTTGACGCATCTCGACCGCGACCATGCCGGCGGAGTCCCGGATTTCCCAAACGCCAGGGTTCATGTCCATCACAAGGAACATGAGATGGCGGTCGCGCAGAACATTGCCGCGCCGAAGGGACGCTATGTTACCGATCAATGGAAGCACGGGCCGGACTGGAACTTCTACGGCGAGGGCGGCGAAGACTGGTTCGGCTTCAAGGGTGTGCGCGCGCTGGGCGACCGCGAACCGGATATCCTGATGATTCCGCTACCCGGCCACACCCCCGGTCATTGCGGCATCGCCGTGCGGACCAAAGACAAATGGCTGCTGCATGCCGGCGACAGCTATTTCTTCCACGGCCAGATGCAGACGCCGCCGCTCCGCACCCCCTTGGTGCTCGGCTTCTTTCAGCGCAAGGGCGATATGGATACCGCTGCGCGCCTCGCCAATCAGGAGCGATTGCGGACGCTAAAGGCCACCCATGGCCATGAGCTGACGATCTTCAACAGCCACGATCCGGTCGACTACGAGAATTGCCGTTGCGGCCAACATTGAACCGGCCGCACGCGGGGTGCGGCTAGCGCTTGCCCCGCGGCACCGGCTGCGGCACGGCCGCCGGCTCTTCGTGTTTGGCCGGCGGTTCGGTCTGCACCTTGCAGCTCGAAGCCGCGAGCGTGGCCTGCGCTTGCGTCATCAGGCCTGGTTCCGGCGCCAGCGCCTTCAACACGATCAGTCCAGTCGCGGTAGGAGAATCGATGATCAGCCGGTCGGCGGAAGTCACGTCTTCTTCCTCCGGCAATTCGGCGTGCTGCGCCTCGGTCATGAGATCGAGTTCGATCACCTTGCGTCCGGCCGAGCGGTCGTTGATCGCGTAGTAGGCGACTTCGTTGCGGGTATAGAACGACACCGACGTGTAGGCTTGGCTGACGGGGACCGCGAGCTTGATCGGCCCCGAGGTCAGATCGTAACGGCAGATCGCGATCGCGAACGCCGGATCCATGAACGGCATCGGCGCGTTGCCAGGTTCGGCCTGCGGCAGGGCGGTCACGGCGTTGAGCTTGGTGATCGGCGCCAGACGCGAATAGGCATCCTGGGTCGCGATCCGCGGCAACGCCAGCACGGCGACGAGATGCACCACGGCGCCCAGCACCACGCCCGCTATGATCGTGAACAGCAGCCGGATCATGGGCACCCCACTGTTGCAATCGATGGCATCGGCGCATCGCGTTGCGTCCGCGTCGCCACGCCGACCGGGGTGTCGTAAAGCCGAAGCATCAGCGCATAACGTTCGATGCCGCCGGTGGGGAGCCAGTTTCCGGCGCGCGACCGCGACGCCACCCGGATCTCGAACGCGCCGTCGGCGCCGCGAATGATTTCCTGGCTGGTGAAGCCGTAGCGTTGCAGCGAATTGGCGACCAGACGTCCCTTGGTGTCGTAGAGCGTCAGCGTCCAGAACCGGGCGGCGGGCGTGACGCCGCTGACCACCACGTCGCAGCGCCCGTCGAGCGGCTTCCTGCGGTCGTCGGTCGTTGCCGAGAAGGCGATGCCGTCGCCGGTGCCGACCGGCAATTCGCCGCTGCGGGCGATCGAGGCGCGTGAATAGGGATCGACGTCGGCGGTGCCGGTCTTCGGCCGGGCGGTCCAGGCGCCGATCGTCAGCGTGCCGAGATCGGTGCCGCGTGTCGCGGTCATCCAGGTGGCGCCGAGGCCGACGACGGTGGCGAGGATCAGCGCCAGCAGTGTGATGAAGATCAGCCGCACGGTTAGTTCTTGCGCGGCGCAGCTGTCGCCGCCGCCGCTTCGCCAGGTGCCGCCGCGGCAAAACTATCCGGGAATGCGATCGCGCTGGATGACACCGGCTTGCCGGGCTTCGCCGGCTCGCCCGGCGCGGCCTTTCCCACGGTCTTGCCGGCCTCGTCGAGCAGCTTCTCCACGCGCACCAGGATGTCCGCACCGCGCTTGGTGAGAATCGGCGGCGGGCCCGGTTTGATGTCCGGAAGTCTCGACGCGCCGCTGGCCGCCATGGCTGCGGAGGCAGCCGGCGTCGGCAATTTCGTGCCGGCGCCGATGCCCGCGATCTCCTTGATCTCGACGCCCTGATGCGCCGCGAGCATGATGTCGTGCCAGGTCTGCGCCGGCAGCGAGCCGCCGGTCATGCGGTTGGTCGGCGAGTAGTCGTCGTTGCCGTACCAGACCGCGCAGGTGAAATTGCCGGTGTATCCGACGAACCAGGCATCGCGGTAGGCGTTGGTGGTGCCGGTCTTGCCGGCGGTCGGAATGCCGTCGAGCGCCGCGCGCCGCGCAGTACCTTCGCTGACGACGTGGCTCATCATGCCCGCCATGTCGGCGGCGACCGAGGCCGGGATCGCCTGCAGCGGCTTCTTGCCGTCGCGGTCGAAGCGCCAGACCAGATCGCCGGCGCCGGTGCGCACTTCCAGCACGGCATGCGGCGTGACCGATTTGCCCTTGTTGGGGAAGGTCGCATAGGCCACGGCGTGCTCGAGCACCGAGACTTCGTCGGAGCCGATCGGCAGCGACGGCGTGTCCGGCAGCGGCGCCTTGATGCCGAAGCGGCGCGCCACTTCCACGATCTTGGCGCGGCCGGCCTTGGCCGGATTCGCCGTCTTGCCGCCGAGCGCGATCGACAGTTTCACCGGAATCACATTGATGGAGCGGGTAATCGCCACCGTCAGCGTCACCGAGCCGGAGTAGGAGTGGCCGTAATTCTGCGGACACCAGTTGCCGATGCAGACCGGGCCGTCGACCACGATCGAATTCGGCTTGAAACCGTTGAGCAGCGCGGTGGTGTAGACGTAGGGCTTGAACGACGAACCGGGCTGACGCATCGCGTCCACCGCCCGGTTGAACTGGCTGGCGCCGTAGTCGCGGCCGCCGACCATCGCGCGCACGCCGCCGTCGAGATCGGCGACCACGGTTGCGGCCTGGGTCGCGTGATAGTCGCGGCCGAACTGGCGCAACTGGTTTTCGACGGCGCCTTCCGCGGCGCGCTGCACGTTCATGTCGATCGCGGTGCGGACCACGAAGACGCGCTCGACATAGGACTTCGGAAACGTATCGACCAGCCTGCGCATCTCGTCGAACGCCCAGTCGAGATAATAGTTCGGCGAGTTCTCGTCGCGGCGATCGACCGCGATGGCCGGATTGCGCCGCGCGCCGAACACCTGGCCCTCGGTCATGAAGCCGGCATCGACCAGATTGTCCAGCACCACGTTGGCGCGGGCGCGGGCGGCGGGCAGGTTGATGTGCGGCGCGTATTTGGTGGGGGCCTTGAACAGCCCGGCGAGCATCGCGGATTCGGCCAGATTGACGTCGCGCGCCGACTTGTTGAAGTAGAAATGCGCCGCGCCATCGACGCCGAAGGTGCCGCCGCCCATGTAGGCGCGGTCGAGATAGAGCTTCAGGATTTCGTTCTTGGTGAGCCGGGTCTCGAGCCAGATCGCGAGGAACGCTTCCTTGACCTTGCGTTCGATGGTGCGCTCGTTGTTCAGGAACAGGTTCTTGGCCAGCTGCTGGGTGATCGACGAGCCGCCCTGCCGCACGCCGCCGGCCTGGGCGTTGGTCACGAGCGCGCGCGCGGTGCCGGCGATGTCGATGCCGAAATGGTCGTAGAAGCGGCGGTCCTCGGTAGCCAGCGTCGCCTTGATCAGATTGTCCGGAAAATCCTCCAGCGGAATCGAATCATTGTGCTTGATGCCGCGGCTGCCGATCGGGTTGCCGTAGCGGTCGAGAAACGTCACCGCGAGATCGGATTTCTTCAGCCAATCGTCGTCGGAGGTTTCGCGAAATGCCGGGATCGCCAGCGCTAGCATCAGGATCAGGCCGCCGAGCCCGATGGTCGCGGCTTCCGACAAGGGTTCGATGAATACCCAGCGCTTCCAGCGGCCGACATAAAAGCGGTCCATGAAGGTGGAAAACCGCTCGTAGAGCTCGCGCGCGCCCTTGCCGGAGGAGAACAGCGTCGAGTCGATGCGCGCATCCAGGTCCAGCATGAAATGCCGGATCTTCTTCTTCCACTGTGATGGTACGATCTGGCGCACCGGGACCCTTGGTCAGTTCGCAGCGCTCGGGCACCCGAACGGGCGCCGCCGAGACGTCTTGCGGGAATGTTGCGGCAAACCCAAGGCGCCTTTGCGCCAAAGGGGACTCGCTACCTATCTAACCGAGCGGGGGCCATAAACCAATGGTCTGGCTCGCGATTTTGAACAGCAGAGCTAACGCCATCAGGTACTTTTTGGCGGTGTCGGACCTTGTCGCTTGCGCCCTTGCGGCGCCAACCCCTAGAAGGGCTTCAGCCCACACTCGCCGGAAATCTCGGGGTTCATGACCGCGCCTTTCAAGCCGCCCTCGGGTCAAGAGGGATTCTTTTGGAAAACCAAGACGTTGGAAGAGATGTCCAACGCCGAATGGGAAAGCCTGTGCGACGGCTGTGCGCGCTGCTGCCTGGAAAAACTCGAGGACGAGGACACCGGCAAGATCTATTTCACCCACGTGTCCTGCCGTTTGCTGGATGCTGACCTGTGCGCCTGCAAGGACTATGCGAACCGGTCCGACAAGGTTCCGGACTGCGTCCGACTCACGCCGGAAAACGTCCGCACCCTGAACTGGCTGCCGCCGAGCTGCGGCTACAAGCTCGTCGCTGAAGGCCGCGATCTCTACTGGTGGCACCCGCTGATCTCGGGCGATCCCAATACCGTTCACGAGGCGGGTGTCTCGGTGCGCGGGCGGGTGCAGGGAACCGAGAACGAGATCGCCGACGAGGATCTCGAGGATCACATCGTGCAGTGGCCGGCGCTGTTGCCGAAGCGGGCGCGGCTGAAGAAGCGGCCGGCCTGACGCCGCTCGCGCCTGATCGATCACGGAAATGCGATGCCACCCCTGCGGGACGCACCCATGCGCCTAACCCGCTGCCGCGGCTTGGATTTGCCGTCTAGATTGCAGGCGATTTCGCGATTCCGCGCGGCCACGCGCCCCCGATAACCAACGTCCGCATGAACAAGTTCGAACGGCAGAGCCGTGATCCGGCTGACCAACAGACATTGCCCGAGGCGATCGCCGAAGAGCTGTCGCACATCCCGACCGAGGTCATCGACATCAGCGACGCCCCGCCGATCGCGCCGCGCGCGCCGCTGACGCAAGGCGAAGTCCGCACCATCCTGATGAGCCTGCTGCTGACGATGTTTCTGGCCGCCCTCGACCAGACCATCGTCGCCACTGCGCTGCCGACCATCGGCCGCCAGTTCCAGGACGTCTCCAGCCTGTCCTGGGTGATTTCAGCCTACCTGCTGGCCTCGACCGCGGTGGCGCCGGTGTTCGGTACGCTGGCCGATATCTACGGCCGCCGCGCCATGATCATCGCGGCGCTGAGCCTGTTCGTCGCGGGCTCGATCCTGTGTGCGGTGGCGCCGAACATGCCGGTTCTGATTCTCGCGCGCGGCCTGCAGGGGCTCGGCGGCGGCGGCATCATGCCGATCGTTCAGACCGTGATTTCGGACGTGGTGACGCCGCGCGAACGCGGCCAGTACCAGGCCTATTTCAGCGGCGTATGGGTCGTTGGCGGTATAGGTGGGCCCATCCTCGGCGGGGTATTCGCCGAGCATCTGCACTGGTCGATGATCTTCTGGATCAACGTGCCGCTCGCGCTCGGAGCGCTGGCGCTGCTGCTGCCGAAGATGGGCAAGATCCCGGTGTTTCACCGCAGGCGCAAGGTCGACTGGCTCGGCGGTCTCTTGCTGATGGCCTCCGCCGTCGTGTTCATGCTGGTGCTGACCTGGGGCGGCAACCGCTATCTCTGGCTGTCGCCTGTCATCATGGCGATGATCGGTGCCTCGGTCGCGCTTGCGCTGGCGTTCGTGTGGCACGCCCGGAATGCCGAAGAGCCGTTCCTGCCGCTGCCGCTGATGGGGGGAACAGTGGTGCCCTACGCCATGGTGGCCGGCAGCTGCGCGATGGGCGCGATGCTGGGGCTGACGGTGAATCTGCCGCTGTATTACGAAGTGGTCTACCGTCTCAGCGCCAGCGAGGCCGGACTTGCGCTGATTCCGCTGGCGGCTGTTTCGACCGTCGGCGCCGCGATCGCGGGCCGAACCATGGCCCGCGCCAGGCACTACAAGCGGGTGGCCATCATCGGAACGTCGATGGCCGCGCTTTGCGGAGGTGCGCTGGCGCTCACCGCGCTGCCGCTGTGGGGACTGTTGGCGCTGCTGTCGACATTCGCGCTCGGCCTCGGCACCACCTTTCCGGTCAGCGTGGTATCGATCCAGAATTCGGTGGTGCGATCGCAGGTCGGCACCGCTACCGGCGCGATGAATTTCTTTCGCGCGCTGATGGCGTCATTCACGGTGGCGGCGTTCACCGCGATCCTGCTGATGGCGCTAGGTCCGGATATTTCGCTCGGCGGTGAGCATCGCGGCCCGGTGAATTCGATTTTGGCCTCCGAGATGGTCACGGCATTCCGCTATGTGTTCGGCGCCGCCACGGCACTCATGGCTTGTGCCTCGCTGTGCATGATCCTGATGGAAGAGAAGCCGCTGGCCGGTCCGGCCTCGGTGCCGGCTGAGATGGCGGAGTAGGGCGCGCCAGCGGTTGCGCTCCGGCCTTGATGCGCGCTGGCTATCCACGGGCCGTGATTTGATCTAACAGCGGCGCCAGCAATCAGAATTCCGACAAGGAGCCGGCCATGAGCAAACCCACCATCGAACAGACTCGGATGGGCAGCGAAGGCATCGCCTTCTGCATCGCGCGGACCCTGATCGAGCGCGACCCGTCGCTGAAGGCGCCGATGCGCGCCAATTTGCGCAAGATGTGGGAGCTGTTGGAGGAGCGCGAAGATCACGCCGCCGCCGACATGGTCGACACCATGATCAAGGCGCTCAACGATCCTGCGTTCTTCAAGCCGTAGGTTTCGTTCCAGCCCTCGCGTTCCGGCATGGCTAGAGCCTTTTCCGTTCCGATTGAATCGGAACGGGGCTCGATCTTTAGTTTTGACGCGTTTTCTTCACGCAAACCGGTATCCTCTTCGCTTGAAAACGCTCTAGGTTCCCGGCCGCGAAACCTCGGTCTCCTTCGAGGTGATGAATTCCAGCAGCACCGGGATGCCTTCCTTGGTCTTGGCAATGCCGCGCTTGATCGCCGGGATGATGTCTTCGGGCCTGGTCACCCGCTCGCCATAGCCGCCGAAGGCGCGCGCCATCGCGGCATAGTCGCCGGAAATATCGGTCGAGCGATATTTTTCGGTCGAGATCGGCATCACCTTCAGCTCGATCGCCATGCTGAAATTGTTCAACAGGATCGACATGATCGGAATCCGCTCGCGCACCGCGGTTTCGAAATCCATGCCGGTGAAGCCGATCGCGGCATCGCCCCAGACGTTGATGCAGAGCTTGTCGGGTTTTGCCAGTTTTGCGCCCATCGCAAGGCCCAGTCCGTAACCGAGCTGGGTGGTCTTGCCCCAGCCGATATAGGACAGGGGCTCGACCGCCTTCCAGAACGGCGAGAGCTGGTCGCGCGGGCTGCCGGCATCATGGGTGATGATGGTGTTCTCGATGTCGACGGTGTGCTGCAAGTCCCACAATACGCGATAGGGGTTCAGTGGGGCGTCGTTATGGGTCAGCTTCGGCATCCATTTCGCCAGCCACTCCTTGTGTGAAGCGGCAATTTCGCCTGCAATAGCAGTAGCATCGCGGTCGGTCTTGATGCTCTTGTTGATCTCGTTCAGCAATTCGTCGAGCACGAGGCCAGCGTCGCCGACCAGGCCGATTTTGGCTTCGACATCCTTGTTAAGATGCGCCGGGTCCAGCGTTGAATGGATGATGGTTTTGCCCTTGGGCATGGCGATGCCGAAATTCGTCTCGGTGAATGAGCAGCCGATGCCGAAAATCACGTCGGCCTCGGCGAGGAACTTCGGCACCGCGCGCGGCACGGCCAGACCGCCGGAGCCGAGCGACAACGGATGTGTTTCCGGGAAGGACGACTTGCCGCCGAGGCTGGTGGTGACGGGAATGGCGAGCCGTTCCGCCAGCCGCTTCAGCTGCGGCCAGGCCCGGGCGTAATGCACGCCCTGGCCGGCGTAGATCACCGGCCGCCTGGCGGCGATCAACAGTGCAGCGGCTTCCCTGACATGCACGGGGTCGGCGCCGTAGCGGGTGCGCAGCACCGGCGTGTAGTTCAGGGGCTCGGGCACCTCCTCGTTCCACATGTCGGAGGGGATTTCCACGATGACCGGGCCGCCGCGGCCGTTCTTCAGTTTGGTAAAGGCGCGGCGGAAAATGTTGCAGACCTCGGCTGCGATGTTGATCGGCTCAGCCGACTTCGCGAACGCCCGCATCGCCTGGCTGGAATTGAAGTTCGGCTCGATGTTTGCGATCCGCCGCGCATAGCCCATCGGCAGCACCAGCACGGGGACGGATTCGCCGTAACATTGCGCCACCCCACCCATGGCGTTCTCCGCGCCGGGGCCGTGCTGCATGCAGAAGGCGCCGATCGTCTGCCCCGAGGTGACCCGCGAGATCGCGTCCGCCATGTGGATCCCGACGCGCTCCTGCCGCACCATGACGGGGCGGATGTCGGCGGCAGCGGCGTATTCGATGAGGTGATTGACGGGATAGCCGCAGAGGATCTCGATCCCCTCGCGCTTCATGATTTCTGCGATGGCGGTGCCGAGCTTCATGCCATTCTCTCCCAAAATTGGCCGATGTTGAGGGCTCGGCCTGTGAGAGCCAGTTGGAACAGGAATCGTTCATCCGGTAAAGCGCAGCCGCCGCCATCCCGCGAACCTCTGATATGCGTCTCTGAAGGCAGCCGGCTCGGCGCTTCCGGCAATGCCTGGTTTAGCTGGCTTCTTCCAGGGCCCGTTTGAGGCGCCGGATGATGACGCCGCGGGCGCGGTCGTCGGCGGCCGCCTCGATCTGATCGTTGATATCGAGCACGAGCTTCGACATGTCGTTGTGCCAATCGAGATGCGTCACCGCTTCTGGCGCGAGCCGGCGTCGGCGCGACACGTCCATGAGAGCGGGCTCAGGCGTCGAGAGCTCGTAGATGTCGTCGAGCACCGGCTGGAAAAGTTTGGCTGCCGGCACGATCCGCTCCGCGAGGCGCTCGGCCATGCCTGCGATTGCTTCCTCCTCGCCGTGAACGAGAAACACACCCCGCTGAATCGGGCGGCGCGCCGCGATCCATCGGGCAATCTCGGCGCCATCGGCATGACCCGAATAGTCATCGATCATGCGAATCCGGGCCGCCACCTTGATCTCGTCGCCCTGGATCCGGACGGCCTTGGCGCCGTCCTGGAGAAACCGGCCCAGCGTGCCATTGGCCTGAAAGCCGACCAGCAGCACGGTGGCCCGGCTGGTCCACAGCCAGCGCTTGAGGTGATGTCGAATACGGCCGGCGTCGCACATGCCGCTCGCCGCGATGATGATATGAAATCCAGTCAGTTTCGCGATCGCCTTGCTTTCGTCGACGGTCTCGGTGAACCGCAGATGCGGCGAGTTGAACAGTCGATTGACATCGATATTCGGATCGAGGCTTTCGGCGTGCTCCCGGAAAACTTCCGTCGCATGGATCGCGAGCGGCGAATCGAGAAAGATCGGCGCCGCCGGTATGTCGCCGCGTTCCATCAGGTCGACCAGATCGACGATCAATTCCTGGGTGCGTTCGACGGCGAAGGCGGGGATCAGCAGGGCCCCCTTGGCCGCTGCCGCGTCGCGGACTTCGGTGGCCAGGCGCTGACGGCGTTCTTCCGGCGTGGTCTTTGCGCGAATCCGGTCGCCGTAAGTGGACTCCGAGATCACGTAGTCGAAGCCCGTCGGCGCCTTGGGATCGGGCTGCAGCAGTTTCGCATCGGGGCCGATATCGCCCGAAGCGAGCAGGCGCAGCGGTTGTCCCCCTGAGCCCGCGCCGTCGAACTCGATTTCGATCGAGGCCGAGCCGAGCAGGTGCCCGGCGTTCCAGTAGCGCGCGCGCACGCCCGGCATCACGCCGGTCCACGTCTCATACTCGACCGGCTGGAACGATTGCAGCGAGGCCTTCGCATCGGCCTGGGTATAGATCGGAGTGACCTCGGGCCGCCCGCGCGCCGCGTTGCGCCGGTTGAGGGCCGCGACCTCCGATTCCTGAATGCCTCCGGAATCCGGCAACATGTAGGAACACAGGTCGATGGTTCCGCGCGTCGCCAGAATCCTGCCGCCAAAGCCTTCGCGCACCAGCTTCGGCAACAGCCCGCTGTGGTCGATGTGCGCATGCGTCAGCAACACGGCATCGATGTCGGCGGGCCGGAACGGGAACGGGTTGTAATTCAGTTCCTTGAGCGTCTTCTGACCCTGGAACAGGCCGCAGTCGATCAGAAGGCGCCCGGACGGCGTTTGCACCAGATAGCACGAGCCGGTGACGGTGCGCGCGGCACCGCAAAATCGAACGGTCACGGTCATGGGGCTTTCTCCGGAAAACGTTTGCCATCGATCTCGCCGTGCAAGGCGGTGGCAAGGATGTCATCGAGCGGAATCGCATTGCTGGGGTGCGGCACGCTTGATGTCGAGCGGACGGAACGGATGCCGGCGGCGGCAAACCCGGCCGCCATGTCAGGCGGAAACAAGGCGTGAGTGATAACGGCATCGATCGCCGTCGCGCCGGCGTCCTTGAGCGCCCTGGCGCAGGCGATCAAGGTGCCTCCTGACGAGACGATATCGTCCACCAGAAGAGCCGGCCGGCCGGCGAGCAGGGCGGCTTCGGCAAAGCTGATTTCGACCGATCGATCGCCGCGGCGAATTTTCCGCGCCACCGTGTATGCGAGCCCGAGCCGGCCAGCGAGATCGCTCACCCAGGGGCGCGACTCCGCGTCGGGACCGATCACCACCGTTGCGGGGTCGACTCCGGATTTGCGCAGCGCGTCCGCAATGGCCGGCATGGCCGAGAGGTCTTCAGCCTCGATGCCGGCAAACACCGCTTTGATATCGTGGGTGCGATGAAGATGGGCATCCACTGTGATGACGCGGTCCACGGTTGCGGCGAAGAGCCGGCCGACAGCCTTCTGGCTGATCGCTTCGCCCTCGTGAAAGGCGGCGTCCTGGCGCATGTAACAGAGGTATGGAGCCAGCAGCACGAGCCGGCTTGCGCCCCCGCGCCGCAGCGCTTCGGCGGCGAACAGGATGGCAATGAGCTTGTCGTTCGGCTGGTCGAGCGAAGCATAGAGGATCGTGGTCGACGCGGCCGGGCCGACCGTCACGCGGATTTCTCCGTCGGGAAAGCGATGCAACGCGATTTCCTGCCACGACAGGCCAAGCAGCGCCGCCAGCCGTTTGGCATCGCCGGCGCCGGTTGGCAGGCTCTGGATGACGATCTTGCTCACGGCGTCGTCTTGTTGCGGGACGATGTCGTGCTGTCGATCGTGTAGGCGGTATTGCTCTTCGCGCCGGCTGCCGTGAGATCGCGCTCCGACTTGTCAAAGGCATAGACGCGATAAAGCGGCTCGCCGCTTTCGACGTGGTCGCCGATCTTCTTGAACAGCCTGATGCCGGCCCCCTGGTCGAGCGGCGCGCCGGCGATCCGCGCCAGCCGGTTCAACTGCAGGCAATCGATGCCGGAGACGAAGCCGTCGCTTGTGGCCATCACGTCGAAGGTCAGCGTTCCCAATTCGGTGCGGCAGCTCGATCGACCCTGCGCATCGATGATCTTCTGCATCTGCCTGAGCGCCGCTCCGCTATCGAGCAACTCGCGGGCCCTGATGTAACCGGTGCCGCCACGCAGATTCGGATCGTATTCCAACAGATGAGCCGCGAGCCGGAGCGACTTCTCGCGCAAATCTTGTGGCGCGGCGGGATCGTTGGCCAGAACGGCCATCACGTCCTGGGCCTCGAGCACCGGACCGATGCCGTAGCCGATCGGCTGGCTGCCGTCGGTCGTGATCACCTCCACCGATATGCCGAAGCGATCGCCGACGAATTCGAACAGTTTGCGCAGCCGCATCGCCTCGATGCCGTTGGTGAGCTTGGCGGTCGGGCCAACCGGCAGATCGATCAGGAGGTGGGTCGAACCCGCTGCGAGTTTCTTCGACATGATCGAGGCGACCATCTGCTCGCGCGTATCGAGGCTGAGCGGCCGCTCCACCGAAATCAGGATATCGTCGGCCGGCGACAGGTTGACGTGTCCGCCCCAGATCAGGCAGCCATTGCAGGCTTCGACGATCGCCTTCATCTCGTCGGCGCCCACATTGACCCTGGCAAGTACTTCCATCGTGTCCGCCGTGCCTGCCGGAGAGGTAATGGCCCGAGAGGAAGTCTTCGGGATGGTGAGCCCATGCGCCGCCACGATCGGCACCACAATCATGGAAGTCCGGTTGCCCGGGATTCCGCCGATACAATGCTTGTCGACGACGATCGGATTGGCCCACTTCAGCTGTGTTCCCGCCTGAGCCATCGCGCCGGTGAGGGCGAGCAGCTCATCACTGGTCATGAAACTGGCGGAAGAGATCAGGAACGCGGCGATCTCCATGTCGGAATACCGATAGTGGATCAGGTCGTTGATGATCGCACCTATTTCCGAAGCGCTCAGGGTCTGTCCACGGATCTTGGCGCGCACGGCCTCGAGACTTTCCGGTGGCACAGCCGGGGTGACCGTCGCCAGACTGCCGGATGGTTCGGCGAAGCGCCGGAAGGCCGGCTCGGAAAGACCAATTTCGTCGGGGCCGACCAGGCTATCGTCATCCGTGATGAGCAGAGTGGCCAGCAATACCCTGGAATTGCGGCGCAGTTCGACCCGGCTGAAGCCCCGGAAGATTTCCGGACGCAAGGCCTTCGACTGCCGCGAAATGACGACGACGTTCTCGCGTCCGGTATCGAGATTGACGCGCCGGATCTTCAGAGGGGGCCGGGATGTGTCGACGGAGTTCATTTGCCAAAGCCGGTGGGTAGGAGCATCGGGACCACATAAACATAACTGAGAGCAAAATTGAGCGAATTCGTTTGACCCAAATCATGATTATGGTCCCAAAGGAACGTCGGGAGCGAAGAATTCCCGGCCTGCACGATCCGGAAATCTCGCCAGGCATGCGGAAAGCCGCCATCCGCTCTTAATCGTTCGTTCAGCGTATTCCGCAACAGCCCGTCAACCAATCCCGTCTAGTTCTTGCAACCTTGGGCACTGCGCGGGAGAGTTCCGTGGCGCGTCGACAGGAGTTTTGAATGCGGCAGCTTTTTTCAAAATTTTTGCGTGATGAATCGGGCGCCACCGCCATCGAATATTGCCTGATCGCGGCCGGCATCAGCATCGTGATCGTCGTCGCCGTCAACGGCGTCGGGACCACGCTGAACGGCAGCTTTGCCTCGGTGAATTCGTCGCTGAAATAGCGGCGGACCGGCCAGCGCGATGCAGGAATTTCTGCCCGGGGGCTGAGGCAGGCAGATCGCCGCCCTTAAGCAGCAACACAGATTGCAGACGCTCTGCGCGGCACTGGTCTAGCCGGCCTTCTTCGACCGGACGGAGCTGCGCACCGGCTTCTCGGCCTTCTTCGGCTCCTGCTTTGCTTCCTCCCTGGCGGCGCGCTTGCCGCTGCCTGAGATCGGCAACAGCATCTCGCGCTGGCCGGCGGCCGCCTTGCGCGGCTTTTTGCCTTTCGCCTTGACGGCGGGAGGGGCGGACTGTTTTTCGCTGGCGAGACTGCGCTTCAGCGCGTCCATCAGGTTGATGACGTTGCCGGCGGTCTTCGGCGCGGCCTTCGCGGTCAGGCTGACGCCGCTGCGCTTCTTGTTGATGAGATCGATCAGCGCGGCTTCGTAATGGTCTTCGAACCGCTCGGGCTCGAACGACCCGGACTTCTTTTCGACGATGTGCCTGGCGAGATCCAGCATGTCCTTGGTGACTTTCACGTCCTGGATGCCGTCGAAATATTCCTTCTCGCCGCGCACTTCGTAAGGATAGCGCAACAGCGTACCCATCAGGCCCTTGTCGAGCGGCTCCAGCGCGATGATGTGTTCGCGGTTGGTCAGGACCACCCGGCCGATCGCCACCTTGTTCATGCTGCGGATGGTCTCGCGGATCACCGCGAAGGCATCGTGGCCGACCTTGCCGTCGGGCACCAGATAATAGGGGCGGATCAAATAGCGGTTGTCGATATCGGTCTTCGGCACGAACTCGTCGATCTCGATGGTGTGCGTCGACTCCAGCGCGATGTCGTCGAGTTCGTCCTTGGTCACCTCGATGTAGGTATCGGTGTCGACTTTGTAGCCCTTGATGATGTCTTCGGAGGCGACTTCCTCGCCGGTGTCGGCATCGACCTTGGCATATTTGATGCGGTGGCCGGTCTTGCGGTTGATCTGGTTGAAACTGACTTTTTCGGTATCCGACGTCGCCGGATAAAGGGCGACCGGGCAGGTCACGAGCGAAAGGCGCAGGAAGCCCTTCCAATTGGCGCGGGGGGCCATGGGAAACTCCGAAAACGCAACAGACCAAGGATACAGGATACCACCGGGGGGCCGGGTTTCAAAGCAAGCCGGGCAGGGAATCTGGCAACGGCGTTAACCGCAAGGAGCGTCCGGCCGCCAGGCGCGGGTCGGCGCGACCGCGTGGCGGAGGACCCCTTGGGGCTTTCGATTCGGCGTGGTACCCCCATTTCGACAAATCGCCGGCCACCGCAAGGTCCGCGCGCTGCCGGGGAGCCGGTGCGAGCGGTTGTGAACAAAAAGTAATGAAGCGCGCCGACGGCTGTTCATCCGGCATTCACGCCGCGGCGTCTCAACTTGCCGGCGGCGATTTGCCGGAAAACTTTGAGGGAAGACCAGCTTGCGCCTGCTCGTCGTTGAAGACGATCCGGATCTCAACCGTCAGCTGACGACGGCGCTGACCGACGCCGGCTATGTGGTCGACCGCGCCTTCGACGGCGAGGAGGGACATTTCCTCGGCGACAGCGAACCCTATGACGCCGTGGTGCTCGACATCGGCCTGCCCAAGATGGACGGCATCTCGGTGCTGGAGGCGTGGCGCCGCAACGGGCGCGCGATGCCGGTCTTGATCCTCACCGCGCGCGACCGCTGGAGCGACAAGGTGCAGGGCTTCGACGCCGGCGCCGACGACTACGTGGCAAAGCCGTTTCACCTCGAGGAAATCCTGGCGCGGATCCGGGCGCTGCTGCGCCGTTCCGCCGGCCACGCCCAGTCCGAGCTGACCTGCGGGCCGGTTTCGCTGGACACCAGAACCGGCCGGGTCAGCGTGTCGGGCAACCCGATCAAGATGACCTCGCATGAATATCGCCTGCTGGCCTATCTGATGCACCACACCGGGCGCGTGGTGTCGCGCACCGAACTGGTCGAGCATCTCTACGACCAGGATTTCGATCGCGACTCCAACACCATCGAAGTGTTCGTCGGCCGCATCCGCAAGAAGCTGGACGTCGATATCATCCAGACCGTGCGGGGGCTCGGCTATCTGCTGACGCCGCCACCGCCGGGCGCTTGATCAGGGGAGTCGATCAAATCCCACGCTTACCCCGGTGTTCGAACATGATCCTGTCCGAAAACCGGCATCGCTCCGTCGGGTCGCGGCCCGGGGAAATGCTTTTCGGGATCCTGTTCTGATGCGCGCCAGTTCGCTCGCCACGCGGCTGTTCCTGTCTGCGACCGCCTGGGTGGTGGTGATCCTGGCCATCACCGGCATCGTGCTGTCGTCGGTGTACCGCAACGCCACCGAGCGCGCCTTCGACCGCCGTCTCAATCTTTACCTCCGCACCATCATTGCGGAAGTGGCGACCCCGGACAACACGCCCGAGCAGTTCCAGTCGCTCGGAGAGCCGCTGTTCGAACTGCCGCTGTCGGGATGGTATTGGCAGGTCTTGCGGCTCGACGGTCCGAAGCCGGACGCGCGTGCGTCTCGCTCGCTTTGGGACGGCACGCTGGCGCAATTGCCC
>JBAQER010000437.1:0-5597 GCA_049286845.1 Bradyrhizobium sp. | reverse complement strand
AGCCTCGAGACGGTGATCCGCGCGATCAACGACTGCCACGCGGTGTTCGTGGCCAAGATCGGCGGCTGCCCGAAGGCGGACCTGCTGAAGGCCGGGATCGAACCGGTCGATCAATTCGCCCATGAGTTCATCGAGAAATCGGCGATCGCCTGGTTCAAATCCTATCTGGACAAGGTCAACAGCGGCGAGATCGAACACGCCGAGCGTGGCGATGCCGAAATCCGCCAGGGCGCGCTGATCACGGCGGCCTGAGTATCCGAACGAAATTGTAAGCTACCAGGAGTAAGCGATGGCGCTGAAGATCATATCCTCACAATGCACCAGCTGTTCGGCGTGTGAGCCCGAATGTCCCAACGTCGCGATCACGGAGAAGAACGGAACCTTCGTGATCGATCCGAAGAAATGCACCGAATGCCTCGGGCATTTTGATGCCCCGCAATGCGCGGCGGTCTGTCCGGTCGATGATACCTGCGTCATCGACAATTCCTTCCCGCGTTACCAGGTTCCGGCTTGAGGAGGGCACGATGAATTTCACCCTTACGCCGGCGGCAACCAAATTCATTCGGATGATGATCCGTGCCGACGGGGATGCGTCCTCAGGTTTCCGGCTCGCCGTCAGTCCCGGCGGCTGTTCGGGCCTGGCGGCGGACATCAGCGTCCGCAAGGAACCGGCGGACGGCGAGGCCGTGGTGGAACGCGATGGCGTCAAGCTCTTCCTGCCCGCGGAGAGCCGTATCCTGCTCGATGGCGTCACCATCGACTTCGCGGATACCCCGTCGCAAACTGGACTCGTCTTCAAGGATCCGAAGCAGGTCTCCTGCTCGAGCCACTAGACAGGAGGCACCGATGATGGGGGCTACGGATCGAGGCGAGCCGCAATCCGTCACGGAGGCGGCGGTCCTGGCCAATGCGCTGCTCGGCGGCGGGCTTCCGCCCGAGGCGGAATTCCAGCTGTGGGAGGCCGGGCTTTCCTACCACCTGGATGATGTCGCCGAGCATCATCTGCGGGAAGCCCAGGCGCTTGCCCCGGGACACGCGGCGGTATTGATCGGCCTCTACCGGTTCTACTTCTACAAGGGCCGCCTGGCCGACGCGCTGACGGTCGCAAAACTGTGTCTGGAGAAGGCGGCGCGCGAAAACAGGCTTGCGGCCGATTGGCAGCAGGTCGGGGCCGGCGATGCCGCTTTCGGCCAATACGAGAACATCCTGCCGCGCTTCTACCTCTTCACGCTGAAGGGCTACGCCTACCTGCAGATGCGGCTCGGCAACCTCGAAGAGGGCCGTGTAGCAGTCGCAAAACTCCTGGAGCTCGACCCCAGCGACAAGGTTGGCGCGCGCGTATTGCTCGAGGTTCTCGAACGGGTAGGGCAGGACGATGATGGATGACATCGACGAGGCCCGGGACTGGCGCGGGGAGGAGGTCGATTGCGCGGCCTGCACCCATCGGGCGATGGCGAGCGCGGGCGGCTGTCGCCTGAAGCATGCCTGCGTCAATGACCGCTATGCGCGGCGTATCGATCGCTTCTTCAATTGGAATCCGCAGCTGGCCAATTCCTATGTCGCGCATCCGCATTTCGAAGTGCGTGCGATCGCGGCCAAGCACGCCAGCGTATTCCTGCTGCCGCCGCTGCTCGACGATCCCGAGGAAACCGTGCGCTGGAACGCGGCGCGGCGGTTGCCGAAGCGGCTGGTGCTGCGGCTGCGGACGGATGCTCATCGCGAGGTCAGGATTCGCATCGCTTCCGTGCTCGACGATGCCGAGCTGATGCCGATGATGGCCGATGCAGATTACTACGTGCGGCTGGTGATCGCGCGTCGGGTCGCGCCGTCGCTGCTTGTGCACATGATTGACGATGAGGAGGCCGAAGTTCGTCGCATCGTGGCGCAGCGCATTCCGCGCGACTGGCTGCTTCGGATGGCGAGCGATCGCGATGCTCGGGTGAGGCTGGAGATCGCTCAGCGCCTTACGCCCGAGCTGCTGGCCCGGCTTCGCTACGATCCGGACTGGCGCGTACGTTACGAAGTGGCGAGCCGGATCGCGGTCGGGGAAATCGCCGAACTGGCGGACGATGGCGACGGCCTCGTACAGGACATGGCGCGGGCGCGTGCGACCGGCAGACAGGAGCGGCTAGGGGAGTTTCCGGCATGAGCAATATCGTTCGAGACAGCGATGTGGTGGAGCTCTCCGCGCCGCCTTATTTCAATTTCGGCGAAAAGGTCAAGGCGAAGCGCACCATCCGCAACGATGGCACCTATGCCGGCAAGGAGATCGGGGAGATTCTCGCGAAGAAGGGCGAGGAAGGCTACGTCGTCAGCATCGGGACATTCCTGCAGCAGTTCTACATCTACGGCGTCGAGTTCATGGAGAGCGGCAATCGCGTCGGGATGAAGCGCAAGGAGCTGGACCCGGCAATTGCGCGCGACGAGATGTCGGATCTGCCTTTGCCGGGAGGAACCGCAGCATGATCGAGCCCAGGCTGCCGAAGTATCAATGGGGTCAGCGGGTCAGGGCGCTGATCGATCTTCTCAACGATGGATCGTTTCCCGGCAAGCCCGCCGACGCCATGCTGGTCAGCGTCGGCGATACCGGAGAAATCGTCCAGGTGGGAACGCAGACCGAAGCGAACCTGCCGATCTACCTGGTCGAATTCGGCGAGCTGCTGGTCGTCGGATGTCTCGAGGAAGAGATCAGCCCCCTCTAGAGGAGCAGACGCGATGCTATCGGCCACTCTGGTGCAGCCGGCGATCCGGCCATTCGCTCATCCGAACGATCTCGACCGTAAGCGGATCGAGCGCGCATTGACGGCGCGCAAACGGTATCGATACGTCACGCCCAGCGTGACCACAACGATCGGCGGCTATCGGGTCGAAAGCCCGTGCTGCTCGAGAAATGTCGACCGGGACGGCGGCGTCGTCGACGTCGCGCTGCTGTTGCATGACGCCGACGGTGCGCGATGGCAATTGTTTCGAAAGGACCACGGAAAGGGCCTGTGGCAACTCGACAGCACCCACGAGCGGCTGCCTGCGGCACTGGAACGATTGAATGCCGATCCCGACCGGAGTTTCTGGCAATGAACTTGCATAACCATGACTTGCAGGAGCAGAGGTCGCGATCCTCTCACACGGGACAACGGGAATGGCGTTAGGCGCGGACGAGTTGGTGGAAATCGATCGGGTGCTTTCCGATCCGGGTGCAGATGCGCGCGTCTTTACCGAGTTGCGGCGCCGCTTCCCGCATCTGTCGTGGACGAAGTGCGACGCCAATGATGTCACTGAAACCCCGTTCCGCAGCTATTCGCGGTTTGAAATCCACCTCGTCGACCGCACCGATCACTGCCTGCAGATCACGGCGGATCCGGCGCGCGCCAGCGGCATCGTGTTGGCGAACCGGAACGTGATGTCATGACCGAACTCGCCATCGTACAGGATGCCGAAAGCGACGACGTCGTCGCCGACGAAGCGGACGAGAGCTTCATCCCGCTTTCGGACCCCGATATCACCCTGGCCGAACTCGAGGCCGTCGATTCGATCATGCGGTCGCCGCGGCTTTCCTCAGGACCTGCGGTAGAAGCCTTCGAGGCGGCGTTTGCGGCCTATCTCGGGCGCAAATACGCGATCGCGGTGCCGAGCGGCACGCTCGGGCTTCTGCTTGCCCTGAGGGCTTACGGGATCGGTCCCGGACAGGAAGTGATCGCGTCGTCCTATTCGTTCCGGGAGACTGCGCATGCCGTCAGCATCGCCGGCGCCAGACCGGTGTTCGCCGACATCGACTACTGGGCCGGAACGCTGTTGGCGGAGAAGGTGGAAGTCCGCATCACCGCGAATACGCGCGCCATCGTCGCCTGCAACAACAACGGTCACCCTGCGCAGTGGTCGGAATTGCGTACGGTAGCGAAGAAGCACGGCCTGGTGCTGATCGAGGATTCCACCGAGGCCATCGGGTCGAAATACCAGGGCGCGCTGGTCGGAACCTTTGGCGACGTCGCGATATTCGATTTCTCGCAGCCTTCCGCATTGACCTGCGGTGAGGGCGGCATGGTGGTCACCGATGACATCGACGTCGCGGTGGCGTTGCGGCGCCATCGCGCGCACCGTCTGGAAGAGCGCGCGTCCGTCGTCGTCAGTGCGACACCGGCCCATCAGGCCGGGATGAGCAGTATTGCGGCCGCGCTCGGCCTGGCGCAGTTGCAGCGGCTGGAGGAGATTCTGGAGCGTCGCCGGCTGACCGAACATCTCTACTACAAGCACGTGCAGTCCTTTGAGGGAATAAAGCCCCCTTATGTGGGGCCTGACGTGACGGAGGTGAACTGGTTTCTCTATCTCGTCCATCTCGGTACGCGTTTCACGCGCTCCAGCCGCGACGCCATCGTGGAAGATCTGCGGGTCGAGCAGGTGGAAGCCGCGGCCTACTGCAATCCGCTTCATCTGCAGCGGCATTATTTCGAGCTCGGCTATCGCCGTGGCGATTATTTCGTCACCGAGAAAGTGGCGGATCGTGCGGTCGCGCTGCCGTTCCACACCCATCTGACGGAAGATCAGATCGAATTCATCGTCGGCACGATGAAGGACGCCTCGATCAATGTCGGGGCGGGCGCGGCAATCTACTAGGTCATTCAACAAAGAGGAATCGAAAAATGTCGGTACTTACTGTCATGCCGTCAGGCAAAACAATCGAGGTAGCCGAGGGAACGACGCTGCTGGCCGCGCTTCTCGGTGCAGAGATGGGCATCCTGCACAAGTGCGAAGGACAAGCCAAATGCGGAAGCTGCCATATCTACGTGCAGGAAGGAAGAAAGGGCCTTTCCAAGATAGCCCGCGAGGAAAATGAGAGGCTCGATACCATCGTCGGCATCGGCTCCAAATCGCGGCTGGCCTGCCAGGCGAAGGTGCTGGGCACCGAGAATATCAAAATCGAATTGCTGGGCTTCGGCTCGGGCATCTAGGAGAGAGCAATGGAATCGCAGAACGTGCTCATACACGTCCGCTTCGCGCCCAACGGCGTCGTCGTGGAAATCAGCGAGCGGCCGACGGCGCTGAGCCCTCAGGAATGGTACAATTTTCTGAGCGACAAGGCCGCTAACACCTATCAGCCGCTTGCCGGCGGCCGGGGCGTGTTTCGGCTGACGAAGGACGTCCTCGATCCGCTCAAGGCCGAGAGCACGCCGACTGCGGCGTGAGGAGCGTGCACGTAGGAGGCGCGCCGCTTGCGGAACGAGGTCGGGATATGTCGTCAACTGAACTTGAGGTTTTCGCCGTTTGCGCTGCCGACGACATCGAGCGGGGCGATGCCAGGGCTTTCAGCCTTTCGCGCGTCACCGAGGCCGTCGAGAGCCGGCCGTTTCCGATCGTCATCGTCCGGACCGACGCCAACAGCTATTTCGGCTATGTCAATTCCTGCCCGCATGAAGGCATCTGGCTCAATTTCGGGGAAGGCAACTTCTTCACAGCGGATCGGGCATTCCTCAAATGCGGCAGGCACGGTTCGACCTTCGAGATCGAAACCGGGCTGTGCATCGACGGACCGTGCAAGGACAAGAGCCTGGAGCCGATCGCGCTCGCGGTGGTCGATGGCGATGTCTGCGTTTGCGGCGTTGCGC
>JBAQER010000436.1:0-1882 GCA_049286845.1 Bradyrhizobium sp. | reverse complement strand
CGGTATAGGGGTTGTCTTCGATGGTCACGGTGCCGTAGTTGGAATCTTCACCGTCAAAACGCCCCTCCGCCGGCTGATCGGCATGCTCGAACCAGTGATAGCCAACCACCGACGGCTTGCGTAGCGCGGTCGTCACGTAGAGCTCGAAACATTTGGCGCGCTCGGTCTGGCTGGCCACCCGGGGACCGGCGCCGCGGCTGTTGGGCAGGCCGGCATCGTCGCCGCGGAAGGAAAATTCGGAAATCAGGCACGGCTTGCCGGCGGCCGCATAGGCATCGATCAGCGCGCTCGCTTCGATCTCGTAGCAATTGAACGAGATCACGTCGAGGTAGCGGCCGGCCGCGGCGATCACGCGTGAATGCGGCTGATAGCCGAAGCGGGAGCCGATCACGAGATGATTGGGATCGGCGGCCTTGATGGCGGCGACGCAGACGTCGAAATATTGCTCGGCGACCACGGAAACGAAGGCGTCGCAGTCCGCGGAAAATGCCGCGCGGACGGGATCGGCGAGGTTAGCCTTGGCCTCAAGCATGTCATTCAGCCCGCCGGCCGGCAATCGGGTGAACGGCGCTTCGATGCGTGCCATGGTGGCGAGCTCCTGCCATGATCGCGCCGACGTCCGCCAGATTGCATTGAACTGGGAGAATTCCCGATAGCGCTCCTGTAACCTCTCGGTGGCCGCGACACGGCCGGGACGGTGCGACTGCAGGTTGAGAAACAGCGTCAGAACCTCGTCGCCGCCGCGCCAATCGGGCGACCAGTACAGCTCGTTATCGATAAAGGTGCCGAGCAACCCGGCTTCATGAAATCGCGTTGAGCAATGATCGTTCGCTCTTTCCCGGATGTGGGCTGAAAACTCGGGATCGAAGACATCGGGAAATATCTGGTCGCGCCGGTGGCGCTTGAACGAGGCGCCGAGTTCATTGGTCGGCGCGGTCGCAAGCGGCAATGAGCCCGCATGGGCGACGAGTTCGTCCGACCAGCAGCCGAGCGTGTTGAATTTCCAGCTCGCCAGCCGGTCGGCCACCGCCCCGCGCCAGACGTGCTGGCTGCCGTATTTCTTCCGGCACGCATCGGTGTAGGGCATCCGGCCGGTATTGCCGACATGGTCCGCATCGAGGCGGACATTGTTCACGCCCTTGGACAGAAAGCGGCCGCCGTCCGGATCGACCAGCCAGAACACCCCGTCACGCTCCTCCACACGGAAGAAGCCGCTTCCGCGGAAGCAATCATCGGCGATTCCACCCCATCTGGTTCTTTGCAATCCGACACCCCAACGGCACAATAACAGCGAATCATTTGTCGCATCGGCAGGCCGAAAGCGCTTGATATAGCTCAAGATCGTCCGGACGTCGGCCTGCCTAATGCTGCCAGGCCACGCACTCAGCCTGGAGGGAAGGGTTAGCAGTGAATTCGAACGAAAATTCAACCGGCGATCAAGCGAGCCACCCTACGCCGGTAGCGGACCTGCCTTCCACAGCCAGCTTGCGTCCGGATTTCGTCTGGGGGGTCTCCACCTCGAGCTTCCAGATCGAGGGCGCCACGAAAGAAGACGGGCGCGGACCGAGCATCTGGGACCTCTACTGCCAAAACGGAGAAATCAGGAATCGCGACACCGGCGATGTCGCCTGCGACCACTACCATCGCTACCAGGAGGACGTCGCCCTGATGCAGCGGCTGGGCGTTCAGGCCTACCGGTTCTCGGTAGCCTGGCCGCGCGTGCTGCCGCAGGGCCGAGGGCCGGTCAACGAGCCGGGCCTCGCCTTCTACGACCGGCTGGTCGACGAACTCCTCGCCGCCGGCATCGAGCCGTGGCTGTGCCTCTATCACTGGGACCTGCCGCAGGCGCTGGAGGATCTCGGCGGCTGGCAGAACCGGGAGG
>JBAQER010000435.1:0-3400 GCA_049286845.1 Bradyrhizobium sp. | reverse complement strand
AGGCCAGCGCGCGCTGATTTTGCGGGACAAATGCTTCGCGCGGCACCGCCAGCATGGCGTCGAGGATCCTGATATCGGTGACGTCGCTGGGGCGAACCTGACCATCGACCATCTTCTGGCGCGCGGTTGAAAAACCTGACATGGGCAAACCTTTGGGCGAACCTTGGAAAGCGGGCGGCATAGCCTCGCGGGGTGAGCGAAACCGCGCCCTCTTTGGATCAAGGCTCGCCAAAACGCAACACGGCGCCGGCACAGACCGGAACCAGCATTCCGCCCTGCCTTCCTGCGCGCCGGCGATGCCTATTCGATCGTCGCTATCAGCCGCCCGATCAGCCGCGCCACCTCGTCCAGATGCTCGGAATCGTGCTCGGCAACAGCCCGGGCGAGCCGGCGCAGGCATTCGTCGTCGCTCAGCACGGGGATGTCGCTCGGGACGATCGACGGCACCGGTTTCAGCAGGTGGGTCAAGAGGTCTGGCATCGAATCACCTCAGGGGTTCGAATCCGGCAGGACCAAACGTCGTCCGCGAATGGGTCGATTTGGCGGTCAATTCATGACGCGGGAGCGCCGACAGCCGCGGCGACGGGCTACCGGCGCCATGTCCTCGCCGGGCCGGAAACCGCAAAAAAACCTTGCGCGGCAAGCGGTTTCGGCGCCCTCTCGAGACAGCGTCAGAACGGGATATTTCGTCCTTTGCAAGCCCGGAAGGCTTTGTTATACGCTGCCCGTCTCGCGAACGACTGGTTCGCCTGTTCCTCGGTAGCTCAGCGGTAGAGCATTCGACTGTTAATCGAATGGTCGCTGGTTCGAATCCAGCCCGGGGAGCCAAAATCTCTCAACATGCCACGAGACTGATGCGCCGATTCAGGCGAACAGCGTCTCTTGCTGTCAGCGTCGCCCCCTTAATCACGCGTTAACGATCTCAGCCGCTAGCTTCGCTATCGTCGATGAACGAATCCGGACGATTCTCTGGATTGGAGGGTCCTGTCATGAGCCTTTCCGAGGTCAATGCCGCAAAAGCCATTTTCGGCTGGCCGCTCTATTCGACCTTGAACGCGGTGGCGTTTTCCGGTGCGCAGCCGGATTGGCGGACCAAGGTCACGACTTTCACGCAATTTCTGCCGGTGCTTTGCATCACGACGGCGATCTGGGCGATCGGCTGGGCGACGTCGATCTGGTTGCTGGCCTCGATCGTCGTTTGAACCGACGCAAGGCCCCGTCATCTCACTGTTCGAACACCGCCCGGCAGGCCTCGCTGAGGCTCGCCTTCTGCCGCCGCAAGCAGTTGGTGATGGCGCGGGCGTTGGGGATTTCGCCGGGGCAGAGACGGTACACGTCCGGGGTGCAGGCCTTGCGCTGCTCCGGGCTCGCCAGCGCGGCGGTCGCCGAATGCGATGCCGACAGCGCCAGCAGGAAACCGATCGTGCCGGCCAGATTGGCGCGGCTCGCTTTGGCCCAGGCACGCTGAAACTTCGCTGTCATCGCCGTTCTCCCTCGTTCGCTTGACGGCTCGCCGGAGCCGTGGTGGTTTGGGGAATACGGGAGAATTTTTCGGGAAAACGTGATTTTTCTCACATTTGGACGCGGATCGAACCGCCTAGTCTGCCGGCGGGGAAATTAGGGCAATATTAACCAACACGGCTGGGATTACGGGATCGATACAATTTGATCGATCCGTTCAATCTGGAAACAAAACACTTTTGAGATCGTGCGTTCTCGGACCAGGAGAGCGCGCGATGAGCGAAGTTGAATACAACCGATTGCTGGAGAGCGTCAGGATGGCGATTGAACCCGCGCCGCAGGGAGACTTTTTGGCCGGACTGCCGCTGTTCGAAGAGGCGCCGAAAGCCGCCAACGACAACCAGCACGCCTGGCCGCTGGTTCCGTTTCCTGAAGGCTGGTACGCCGTCTGCTGAGAGGACGCCCAAGCGACCTCTTTCTGCCTCTTAGATAATCAGTGCAAGGCATTGATTAAATTAATGGAGGCCACGACCAGAATTGAACTGGTGTACACGGTTTTGCAGACCGTTGCGTAACCACTCCGCCACGTGGCCCCTTGGGGGCGAACTCATATACGGCCTGCCTCGCCGAGGCAACCAAGGCGCTGAGAGCCTCTCTTGAAAACGCCTTGTTCAGGCGCGCTTGCGCCGCCGGTAATCCTTCTTCTTCGGCTTGGGCGCGAGTTCGGGCATCGTGCCCTGCACTTGTCGATACCTCGCCAGCATCCGCTCAAAACTAGCGTGCAGCGTTTCCGCGATGTCGGGCCGCTTTTCCAGGCTCGAAAGCAGCATCGCCGCCGCCTCGATGGTGGCGAGGCCGTCGCGGCGCGGCTCCTTGCGCAGCCTGCCGTAGCGCGAGGGATGCGCGGGGCCCAAGATGACGCGCTGGCATTTCAGCATCCAGGCGTTGCGCCACCACAGCGCCTTGGCCTGGCTCCAGGTGCCGTCGAGCAGCACGATACCTTCGATATCCCGCAAGATTCCGCGCTGGTGGTCCTCGACCTCGCCCTTGCGGTTGATGGCGACGATGCCCTGGTCGGTGTCGAGGTCGGCGACTTTCGCCGAACCGAGATAGAGCACCGCCCAGCGCGAGGGATCGGCGACGGGCCGTCCCAGCGCCTTGGACAGGCTCGGCCATGACAGCCCGATCTTGAGCACCGCGTTCTTGAAATGCAGCGCGGTCAGCCGAGCGGTGCCGAGCGCCCTGTCCTGCTCCTGCGGATGCTGCAGGATCAACAGCTCGATCCTGTTCTCGATCGGCGTGATGCTGTCGCAGATGCACAGCGGCATCGGTTTATGGCATTGCGGACAGTCCGGCACCGCCTCCGCGGCGGCGCCCGTTTCAGGCTCGGATGGTTTTGACATGGGCCCGCTATACGCTTCGCAGGCCTGCGCTTCAACAACGCAAACGCCCGTCCGGCGGGGCTATTCCGCGGGCGCCACAGCCGCGACCGGGCCGGATCGCCGCTGCCGCAGCCGGTCGATCAAGAGGTAGATCACCGGCGTCGTGTACAGGGTGAGGATCTGCGAGACGAACAGGCCGCCGATGATGGTGATGCCGAGCGGCCGGCGCAGCTCGGTGCCGGGCCCGGTGGCGATGACCAGCGGGATGCCGGCGAACAGTGCCGCCATCGTCGTCATCAGGATCGGGCGGAACCGGGCGCTGCAGGCCTCGAAAATGGCATCGGCGGACGAGAGGCCGCGGTGACGCTCGGCGTCGAGCGCGAAATCCACCATCATGATTCCGTTCTTCTTGACGATGCCTATCAACAGGATGATGCCGACGAAAGCGATCACGGTCAGCGGCGTATTGGTCACCTGCAGCGCCAGCAGCGCGCCGAGCCCGGCGGACGGCAGCGTCGAGATGATGGTCAGGGGATGGGCGAGGCTCTCGTAGAGCA
>JBAQER010000434.1:0-4763 GCA_049286845.1 Bradyrhizobium sp. | reverse complement strand
GTCCGTGACCGTCGGCGCGACGGCAACCGCGCTGTTCGTTATCGTCATGACGACCGGCGAGGCCACCTCCCGGCTGCGATACCTGGTCGAAGCCGCGACGATTCCCTTTCGTGGCCCGTTTCAATTGGCCGTCGACCTGTTCAGATCATTGCAGTCGATGAATGGACATTTTCCGCAATGGCTGAGTGCGGCCTCGCTGGTTGGATGGATCATTCCGCTGGCCGCATGCTTCGTCTTCTTCGGCCTGTTCGCGTCGGCGAATCCGCTGATCGAATACCGGCTGCACCAGATCGATCTGCGCGCAATTTTCAGCCTTCTCGATCCCCGGCGGGTGGTGTTCTGGATTCTGACGGTCTGTGCCATCTGGCCATTGATCCTGCGGCGCTTCCGATGGCCTTCCTGGCAGACCGAACCGCGCGCCACCGTCGTTTCTGAGCCCTCCGATCTCGATCATCTGTTCGGCGTGCAGGCCGTGACGCGCTCGCTGATCCTGTTCAACGCGCTGTTCGCGCTGCAGAGCGGCCTCGACCTGACCTATCTCTGGGGCGGCGCCAGCCTGCCCGACGGCATGAGTCACGCGCAATATGCCCATCGCGGCGCCTATCCCTTGATCGTCACGGCGCTGCTTGCCGCCGGTTTTGTCCTGATCGCGATGCGCCCCGGCGGACCAGCAGATCGTTCCCGGCTGATCCGCCCGCTGGTGCTGGCATGGATCGGTCAAAACATCCTTCTCGTCATCTCCTCGATCTTCCGGCTCGATCTCTATGTTGCGGCCTACTCGCTGACTTACCTGCGGATCGCCGCCTTCATCTGGATGATCCTGGTGGCGACGGGCCTGCTGCTGATCCTGATCCAGATTGTGCTGAAGAAGCCCAATTCCTGGCTTCTCGCCGCCAACGCCGTCTCGCTGGCGCTGGTGCTGTACGGATGCTGCTTCATCAACGTGCCGCAGCTGGTGGCTTCCTACAATATAGAACATTCGCGGGACAACGGCGGAACGGGGCCCAATCTCGATTTGCGCTATCTCGCCTCGCTCGGCCCGCAAGCGCTGCCCTGCGTTGAAGCCTCCGTGACGAAGATGCCGGCGCTTTGGTCGATCGCCCGGGACACCCGGCACAATTATGAAATCCAACGACTCTCGGCAAACTGGCGAGGGTTTGGTTTTCGGACGTGGCGCCTGGACCGATATTTGGCTAACAATCCTTACATTGCGCAGAAACCCCTCGACGGCGGCAAAGGCTAGCGACCGTGGCTCATTCCATTCTCGTCGTTGACGACGACCCCCATATCCGCGACGTCGTGCGCTTCGCGTTCGAGAAGACGGGCATGGCGATTTCCATTGCGCAGGACGGCAAGGAGGCGCTGGCCCGGTTCGACCGCAATGTCCACGACCTCATCGTTCTCGACATCGGCATGCCTGAGATGGACGGGCTCGAAGTCTGCCGCCAGATCAGGAAGACCTCGGACACGCCGATCCTGTTCCTGTCCGCCCGCGACGAGGAGATCGACCGCATCCTCGGCCTCGAAATCGGCGGCGACGACTACGTGACAAAGCCGTTCAGTCCGCGCGAACTGGTGGCGCGGGTGAATGCGATCCTGCGCCGAACCCGGAACACGCCCGCGATGCCAGAATCCAGGGCGCTGAGCCATGGCGGGCTCGCGCTCGATCCGGACGCGCGCACCGCGAATTTCCGGGATACGCCGGTTGCGCTGACGGCGCTCGAATTCTCGATCCTGCGCACGCTCTTGACGCGGCCGGGATTCGTGTTCACGCGCGAACTGATCCTCGACGCCGCCTATGCCGGCAATATTCACGTCGCCGATCGCACCATCGACAGCCACATCCGCAACATCCGCGCCAAGTTTACCAGCGCCGGCTGCGAGTCCGCGATCGAGACCGTCCATGGCGTCGGCTTCAAGCTGGGACGCTGCGAGGCAGCGCGTTGACCGACGCCCCGGCCAACACCAGCCGCAAATGGCGGCCCAGCCTCAGCCTCATCGTCTTCATCGTTCTCTCCAGCGTGCTCGCGCTGCCGCTGTTCAGCCTGTATTTCCTCAAAGTCTACCAGAACCAGCTGATCCAGCAGGCCGAGGCCGAACTGATCGCGCAAAGCGCCGTGCTGGCGGCGGTCTTCCGCCGCGAGGTGGCGACCGGAATTCCGCCAAGCATCGCATTGGGCAGGCCGGTCCCGCCTGCCGCGCAAAAGCAATCCGACGAACCGTATCAGCCGATCTGGCCCAAGCTCGAACTCGTCAACGAGAGCGTGCTGCCGCCGAGGCCGCAGGCGCGCCCACCGGCTGCGCCGGCCGATCCGGCCTTCGTCACGCTCGGCGCGCGGATGATGCCGGACCTCGTCGCGACCCAGCACGTCACGCTCGCCGGATTCCGGCTGCTCGATCCCCATGGCACCGTCATCGCCGGCCGCGAAGAAATCGGGCTGTCCCTGGCGCATCTCGAGGAGGTCAACGAGGCGCTGCAGGGACGCTTCAGCGGCGTACTGCGCGTGCGTATCTCCAAGCACGATCAGCCCTCGCTCTATTCGATGAGCCGGGGCACCGGGATGCGGGTATTTACCGCGATGCCGGTGATCGTGCGCGACCAGGTCGCCGGCGTCATCTATGCCTCGCGCACGCCGAGCAACGTCTTCAAGTACATGTACGAGCAGCGCGGCAAGGTCATTCCCGCGATGCTCTCGATGATCGTGCCGACGCTGCTGATCGGCATCCTGTTTCACCGCACCATCACCGGACCGATGCGCGAACTGGTGGAACGCACCAACCTGATCGGCAAGGGCGACCGCAACGCGCTGCGTCCGCTCCGGCACCACGGCACCAGCGAAATCGCCCGGCTGTCGCAAAGTTTCCTGGACATGGCGCGGCGGCTGAATACGCGCTCCAGCTTCATTTCGACCTTCGCCACCCATGTATCGCACGAGCTGAAATCGCCGCTGACCTCGATCCAGGGCGCCGCCGAACTGCTGCGCGACGACATGGACGCGGCGAAGCCCGTCATGACCGACACGGAGCGCCGCAAATTCCTCGACAACATCATTGCCGACGCCGACCGGCTGGCCAAAATTTCCGGCCGCCTGCGCGATTTTGCGCATGCGGAAAATCCGGTGGCTCTTGGCGCCGCCAAACTGTCGGTCGCGGTCGCCGGCCTGCGTGCTGCCTTTGCCTCGCTCGACATCGGCGCCGGCGGCGACCTCGATACGCCGATGCGGATATCCGAGGACAACGCCCTGATCATTTTTTCCAACCTTGCCGACAACGCCGTGCGCCACGGCAGCTCAAAGCTGAACGTGTCCGCCGTGCGGCAAGGCAACCGGCTATTGGTGACCGTGGCCGATGACGGCGAAGGCGTCTCGCCCAACAACCGGACGCAGATCTTCGACAGCTTCTTCACCACAAGGCGCGACAGCGGCGGCACCGGGATGGGCCTCGCCATCGTTCGCGCCATGCTCGACGCCCATGGCGGCGCCATCCGGCTCACCGATTCCGAGAAGGGAACGGCGTTCGAACTCACCTTCCCGGTGGCTGACGCTGCGCCGTCGTCATGAATGGCGCTTCGATCAATCCCGATCAGGCGGCGCGGCGATCCCTTGTCATCGTCCGCGCCGGCCTGTGCCTCTCGGTCATCGTCTGCGGCCTTGCCTTGCGCGGATGTGGTTTGCAGCTCGGACTGCCCGCCTTTGTCGTGAAGTACGGCGGCTCCACGCTGTGGGGAACGATGGTATTCCTTCTGGTGGCGATGGTGGCTCCAAATCTATCGCGGCCGCGCATCGCGCTGGTTGCGGCTTTGGTCGCCGTCGGGGTCGAACTGTTCCGGCTGGTGCATTTCGCGTGGCTCGACGCCTTCCGGCTGACGCTGCCGGGCGCGCTGTTGCTCGGCCGCATCTTCTCGGCGTGGAACATGCTCGCCTATGGTGCCGGCATCATTCTGGGAATGCTGCTCGACCGCGCCGGCCCGCCTGTCGCGGAGCCTATCATCGGGCGCGCATTTCGCGCGACCCGTTGGCTCATGCGGGCTCTACTGCCGCGACGGCAAAGCCGCGGAGTTCGGCGACCTCCGCGAACGGCGCGCGATCGGTGACCAGGCCGTTGATCGGATGGGCGGGGTCGGCATAGCCGAGCGAAATTCCGCAATAGACCATCAGTTCGTCGGGCAGCCCGAGATGCGCGCGCACGGTCTTGTGCATCGCCGCCCATGCGGCTTGCGGACAAGTGGCGAGCCCGCGCTCCTGCGCCAGCAACAGCAGCGACTGCAGAAAGATTCCGAGGTCGGCCCATTGCCCCGGCTCCATCGAGCGGTCGACCAACAGGATCATGCCGACCGGTGCGCCGAAGAAGTCGAAGTTGCGCGCGAACTGCATCAGCCGCCCTAACTTGTTCTCGCGCGGAATGCCGATGCTGCCGTACATGTCCTCGGCGCATTTGCGGCGGTGACCGTTGTACGGCTCCTTCAGATGGTCGGCGTAGATCTTGTATTCCGATCCCTCTCCCATCGGCTGCACGGTCAGGCTTTGCCGAACGGCCGCCTTCAGCCGGGCGAGATCGTCGCCGGCCATCGCGGCGAGGCGCCAAGGCTGCATGTTACTGCTCGACGGCGCGCGGCGGGCGACGTCGATGATGTCGCGAACGAGATCGGCGGCGACCGGCCGGTCGAGAAAAGCGCGGGTCGAATGGCGCCCCAGCAGGGCTTCGGTCACGGAGATCATTTGGTTGCAGGCCTTCATCGGGGACGATGGCCCGTAACCTAATTG
>JBAQER010000433.1:0-2519 GCA_049286845.1 Bradyrhizobium sp. | reverse complement strand
CACTGCGGATTTTGCGCTTCGATCAACTGGGTCTTCCAGGCCCGCTTCCACTTCTTCAGCTCTTTCTCGCGCGAGATTGCTGAGATCGGATCGTCGTAGATTTCGAACCACACCAGCCGTGTGATATTGTATTTGGAAGTAAAGCCAGGGACGGCTCTGGTCCGATGTTCGTAGATCCGGCGCACAATATCGTTCGTGACGCCAATGTAGGTCGCTCCATCTCTCCGACTTGCCAGGATATAGACGTAGTAAGCCATGATTGTTGCTCATAACTTCACTGACCGAGTCATTCCGGGGCGCGCAGAGCGCGAACTACGGTGTGCAATTGCACATCGGAGAATCTCGAGATTCCGGATATGGTCCTGCGGACCATTCCGGAATGACAACCCGTTAGCTTCATCATGATGGCAAAATCGAAAAAAGTCAGCCCCATCGACATCGCAACCCTCACCAGGGCGCAGGCCAAGGTCGAGCATATGCGGCTGGCGCTGGAGATCGAGCGCCACGACCAGGCCTACTATCAGGAAGACGCGCCTGTCATCTCGGACGCCGAATACGACGCGCTGCGCAAGCGCTTCAATGCCATCGAGGCAAGGTTTCCTGAACTCGTCACCGGCGAATCGCCGTCGCAGAAGATCGGCGCGGCGCCGTCAGGGAAATTCAAGAAGGTCAGGCATGCGGTGCCGATGCTCTCCCTCGACAACGCCTTTGCCGAGGAAGACGTGCTCGACTTCGTCGGTCGCATCCGCCGCTTCCTCAAGCTCAACGACGGCGACCGCATCGACTTCAGCGCCGAGCCGAAGATCGACGGGCTGTCTATGTCGCTGCGCTATGAGGGCGGCGAACTCGTCACCGCCGCCACTCGCGGCGACGGCGCGGAAGGCGAGGACGTCACCGCCAATATCCGCACGCTCAAGGACGTGCCGCAGAAACTGAAGGGCCGCAACGTGCCCGATATCTGCGAGGTGCGCGGCGAGGTCTATATGACCAAGCAGGCGTTCCTCGCGCTCAACAAGAAGCAGATTGCGGCCGGAGAAGCCCCATTCGCCAATCCGCGCAATTCGGCGGCGGGCTCGTTGCGCCAGAAAGATTCGTCCATCACCGCCTCGCGGCCGCTCGGCTTCTTCGCCTATGCCTGGGGGCAGATGGCGGAGATGCCGGCTGAGACGCAAACCGGCATGATCGAATGGTTCGAGCGCTGCGGCTTCAGGACCAATCCGCTGACCAAACTGTGCCACTCGGTCGAGCAGCTGATCGCGTTTCACCGCAAGATCGAGGAACAGCGCGCCGGGCTCGATTACGATATCGACGGCGTCGTCTACAAGGTCGATCGGCTGGACTGGCAGGAGCGGCTCGGCTTCGTGTCGCGCACGCCGCGCTGGGGGATCGCGCACAAATTCCCGGCCGAGCGCGCCATGACCGTGCTCCGGGATATCGAGATCCAGGTCGGGCGTACCGGGTCGTTCACGCCGGTCGGCAAGCTCGAGCCGGTCGGCGTCGGCGGCGTCATCGTGCAGAACGTCACGCTGCACAATGAGGACTACATCAGGGGTATCGGCGGCGACGGCGAGCCATTGCGCGAGGGCCGCGATATCAGGATCGGCGACACCGTCATCATCCAGCGC
Source organism: Bradyrhizobium sp. (assembly GCA_049286845.1). GTDB lineage: Bacteria > Pseudomonadota > Alphaproteobacteria > Rhizobiales > Xanthobacteraceae > Bradyrhizobium. Next base: position 894 of record JBAQER010000433.1, on the reverse strand, counting down.
GCCGGCGACGTCATCCCGCAGGTGGTCGACGTGGTGCTCGACAAGCGGCCGAAGAACGCCAAGGCCTTCCAGTTTCCGAGGAAATGCCCGTGCCCGCTGCATACCGACGTGGTGCGCGAGGAGACCGCGACCGGCGAGGAGGGGGCGCGGGCCCGCTGCACCGGCGAGTTCGCCTGTCCCTACCAGAAGATCGAACACCTGAAACTGTTCGCCTCGCGCCGCGCCTTTGACATCGAGGGGCTGGGCGAGAAGCAGATCCAGTTCTTCTTCGAGCAGGAATGGGTGAAGGAGCCCGCCGATATCTTCACGCTGCAGGCGCGCAACGCGAAACTCAAACTGGAGGCAATCGAAGGCTACGGCGAGACCTCGGTGCGCAACCTGTTCGCCGCGATCGAGGAGCGGCGGCGGATTTCGCTGGAGCGCTTCATCTTCGCGCTCGGCATGCGCCATGTCGGCGAGACCACGGCGCTGGCGCTGGCGCGCGGCTACGGCTCGTGGAAGTCGTTTCACGACGCCTGCCTCAAGGTCGCCAAGGACGACGAGGAGGCGATCGCCGAGATGGATGCGCTAGATCAGATCGGCGAAACCGTGATCGCCAGCATCAAGGCCTATTTCGGCGAGAGCCATAACCGCGGCATCGTCGAGCGTCTGACAAAAGAAGTTACCATCCTCGATGCCGAAAGGCCGAAGATCAATTCGGCGATCGCCGGCAAGACCGTGGTGTTCACCGGCGCGCTGGAAAAGATGACGCGCGACGAAGCCAAGGCCATGGCCGAGCGGCTGGGGGCCAAGGCCGCAGGCTCGGTGTCGAAGAAGACCGATTACGTGGTCGCCGGTCCCGGCGCCGGCTCGAAGCTGGCCGAAGCCAAGAAGCACGGCGTCGAGGTGCTGACC
>JBAQER010000432.1:0-7852 GCA_049286845.1 Bradyrhizobium sp. | reverse complement strand
TACCCGACCCACGCGTGTTTCTTGACCTGATCCAGCCTCTCGATGCTATCGAGCCGGGCGAACCGGCACCGGTCAGGATCGAACACAAATACACTGAGAGACAACTCGTTGATCAGGTGACGCGAGATGAAGTGCGTCCGGTCAGATCCGTGCTCTTCGCAAATGATCACACAATCCCGCTGCATCAGCCCTCCCGCACCGGTCAACGCCTCGATTTCCACGCCTTCCACATCGAGCTTAATTACGACCGGAAGCGATGCATCAATAAGTCCCTCGGCGACAAGGCTGTCGAGCGACACGGCGGGGACGGAGTCAGGCTCGTTGTGCGCCAGAGGGAGTGTCCCCAACGCTTCATGCCTCACGCCGGTGACGCGGGCGAACCCGCCGGCCTTTTCACCAATGGCAACGTTAAGCCACCGGAAACGATTACCGTTCAAGAGCGCGTTGGCCCCAAGCCGCTTGGCATTTTCTGGAGACGCTTCAACTGCAAGAGTCGGTTGTCTGCCGAACGGCTGGCTCGATGCAAGCACGGACCAGTAACCGAAATTTGCCCCGCAATCGACGAACGAGTATCTGAGATCCGCCGCGCTCACCAAAAAGGCTTCAATCTCTTCTTCGTAGTCGTATCTTCGGTTGAGCATTCTGCTCCAATATCCGTCGCAGAACGGAATTGCGAAGACGGCGTCCTCATTCAATCGGATAATGATGTCGCGGTCCGCAACGGCGGTCGAAACCACCTTGCAGCCCAGCCTGTAGCCGCGATGTCCGTAAGGTCGCGTGAGGACGGATCCAGCCTGCAGGGCCAGCAATGCGGCACGCTCGATCACGCCTCCTCCGGTTAGCATTCCGGTTCCGCGATCGAAAGCGAGCCTTCGTTTGGGTAGGACTTCGTCGGGCTGGCGCAATAATTTCTCCGTTCGTTTTCCTTCGCTACATCAGATTAGCGATCGGCGCCGCCTGACGTTCAGAGAGGCGGCGCCGGTCGTTTCGAACCTACTTGCCCTTCTCCATCTTAGTAATGGTGATGCCTGCCGTGGCCCGCTCGGCTTCGAACTGAACCTTGTCGCCAACTTTCACTTGCTTGAGCATCGCGGGGTCCTGAACACGAAAGACCATCGTCATTCCATCCTCGTCCATGTCGAGATTCTTGATTGGACCATGCTTCAGGGTGATCTTCCCGGCCGCTTCGTCGATCTTTTTGACCTCACCTTTGACCATCGCCGTCTGGGCGAAAGCAGCACCGATACCCATTGCAACAACGAGTGACAGAACCGCGGTTACGGACTTGTTGGCTTTCATCTTGGTCTCCCTTTCGTTGGATTGATTTTTTTGCGAATCACTTGACGATGACCGTACCGACCATCCCGGATTCCTTGTGGCCCGGGATGAGGCACGCATATTCAAACTCGCCGATTTTGTTAAATTTCCAGACGATCTCGGCCGTCTTCTTCGGAGCAAGTCTCTTGGAATTCGGATCGTCATGCTCCATATCCGGATTCTTCTTCATGGCTTCGGCATGCTTGAGGTTCTCCGCCACCGTCGCAAGGACGAATTCGTGGTCGAGCTCGCCGTTGTTGCGCAGCACGAACTTGATCTGCTCGCCCTTCTTCACCTCGAGCCTGGCCGGCATGAACGTCATCTTTCCATTCATCTCGTCCATGGTTACCTGAACGATCCTGGCGGGCTTCTTGGGGTCGCCCGGTTCGCCCGCCGAAAAGGATTCGTCGTGATGGTGACCGGGGGTACCTTGGCCAGCCCAGGCAGATGCAGACAGAACTATCGCTCCAAATAGTGCGATGCCGGTCCGGTGCAGTTTTGTCATATGTTCATTCCTTCCATTCCGTGTGGATCATGTCTTCGAGAGTAGAGACTGCTTGCTTTGTTCTTGGATGCCGCCGTGCGTCCCGTCACGGGCGCATCGACATGATTGTAACGCCGCTCTACGAACAGTTGCATGGTCTCACCTACTTGGGCTCTTCGCGCGCAAGACTGCGCGCAAATTGCCTGCTATGCCGACCACGGCGCGCACGACCCGCAAAACCTCGATCGTTGCCCTTCGAAACTGCACGACTTCGGGATTCAAATTGACCCGGGCTTACGGCAAACTCAACGGACGCTGCATCGCGGAATCGGTCAACTCAGGAAATAGGGGGCCGATACAGTCGAGGAGGAGCCCTGTCGGCGAAATCCCGGCAATTTTCGGGGTCGCGGAGGGAAGTCGGCGCGGAAGGCGCAGCTATATCGATGATGGTGGCTGGCAGCACGCTCAGGCATAGCATCCCGCAGCATTGCGGGCCTGGCGTCTTGTGTGGATCGTTGGTTGGAGCGGATGTTTCGACGATCGGCTTCATCTCATCATCCTTGTTCGACTTACCTAATTGTATTTGCTCGACGGAATTCACATGAACCTCGTCGGTGTCGTGGACAAGAAGCATCGCATCGTGGATGTTGGTTTGCCCGTGAAGGGTACCAAATCTGTGATCCTCGCCAGTAAGGCAGTGCGGCGTCCCACCGGTCTCCGCGAATGCAAGAGATACGCCGGGCGCCAGCACGCAAAGCAGGTACCAGATGGCGAGCAACCACCCTGCCCTCAATCGCTTCGCTCTGGTAAGGCGCGCTAACATTCAGCAATAAGACTCCAATTGCGCAATTGCGGTCAAAGCAAGCGAGGCGACTAGACATATTGAAAGCTGTCGCATGAAGCCGTTAGCCCGCTAATGGTTCCCAGAGTGACTCTTTGCGGTTGGCTTGATCACGTTAACTTCGATCGCTGGCTTCTTCGACGGCGATAAGTTAGCCTTCCGCTCAATCGCTGCATTCGGATTGTCTATTTTGTAAGCGACCGTGCCCGGAGGATGTTTGTACCAGCCGGGATCCTTATAATCGTCGCGCGCGACACCCTCGCGCACTTTCATCACCGTGAACATCCCACCCATTTCCACAGCGCCAAACTGCGCGAAACCGGTCATCATGGGAATCGTATTGTCGGGTAGGGGCATTTCCATTTCCCCCATGTCGGCCATACCGGCCGTGCCCATCGGCATGTAGTCTGGCGCGAGCTTGCGTATCGACTTCGCGAGATCACGCTTCTGAATACCGATAAAGTTCTTTATGTCGTGCCCCATCGCGTTCATGGTATGGTGGGACTTGTGGCAATGCAGCGCCCAATCACCTTCGGCGCCGGCAACGAACTCATAGGCTCGCATCGCGCCCACCGGAATATCCACTGTGACTTCCGGCCATCTCGCCTCAGGTCTGACCCAGCCCCCGTCCGTGCAAGTAACCTCAAAATCATATCCGTGCATGTGAATCGGATGGTTCGTCATCGTGAGGTTACCGACACGAACCCGAACGCGATCATTCTTGCGCGCGACCAGATGGTCAATACCGGGGAAAATCCGGGTATTGAACGTCCACATATTGAACTGCGTCATCTCCGCCACCTTCGGAACGTAAGTTCCCGGATCGATGTCATACGCGCTCAAGAGAAAGACGAAATCGCGATCGACTCGCATGAAGGCTGGGTCCCTGGGATGAATGACGAAAAAACCCATCATCCCCATCGCCATCTGCACCATCTCGTCGGCGTGCGGGTGATACATAAACGTGCCGCTCTTCCTAAGCTCGAATTCGTAAACGAAGGTTTCGCCCGGCTTGATTTGCGGCTGCGTGAGCCCGCCAACGCCGTCCATGCCGCACGGCAGCAACATGCCATGCCAATGGATGGTCGTGTGTTCAGGCAGCCGGTTCGTCACAAAGATACGTACCTTGTCGCCTTCGACAGCCTCGATCGTTGGGCCAGGAGACTGGCCGTTGTAGCCCCACAGATGCGCATTCATGCCTGGCGCCATTTCGCGCACGACCGGCTCGGCCACCAGGTGAAACTCCTTCCAATCGCCATTCATTTTCCATGGTAACGTCCAGCCGTTCAGCGTGACCACTGGCTGGTAGTCTGGACCGGTCGTCGGCACTAGCGGTGGTTGCATCGTGTTGGAGCTCGTCGTCGGCGCCTCTGGAATGCTTGCCGCCTGCACGCGACCGCTGACCGCCGTAGCACCCGCAAGGACCGCAGCGCTTCCAAGTAAACTTCTTCGCGAGATCATGTCATCGCCTCCATTCATTGCGCAGTCCCGCCAGACGCATTGACGGCGGTTTGGGTCGCTTCGGCTGCAGTTCCTCCGCCGACCACAGCTGCGCTGAGATTAACGCTTGCGAGCCAGAATTCACGCCTCGCCTCAATGGCGGTGACGGTCGCAGCGATCCGCTGCCGTGCTTCCGCAAGCAGCGCAAAGACATCGATCAACATACCATTGTAGCGTAGCTGAGTTTCCTCCGAGATAATCTTGCGCAAGGGAAGGATTTCCCCGCTGTAGTGGCTCGCGATATCATAGGCAGAGCGATAGCTCCGATAGGCATCCCTCGCTTCCGAACGGACATTGACCGCCAACTCCAACAGCCGATTGACCGCACCCATATAGGTGGCCTCGGCTTCGCGCACACGGACCTCGCCAAAGTCAAAGATAGGAATTTGAAATTGGACGTCAAATCCCCGAGACTTAGTTCGCTCGCCTGTTGCCCAGTCTTGAGTAACTTTGTCGCGATAGCCAGCGTCCAGCAGGTTGATGAAACGGCTGGCCTGCGTAAGCCCATACCACTTCCCAAGCGCCTCAATCTCCAGCCGAGAAACTTGCAGATCGACGCGGCGCCGAACGGCCTCCACCTCTATACTTGCCAGCGCCTCAGGCCGCTTGGGTAGGGGCGAAAGCAAATTCGGGAGTTTCAACGCCAAATCTTGCCCCCAAAGGCCCATCATCCGGATCAGAGCCTCACGATCGGAAGTTGCTCGCTGTTGGGTGGTTGCCAGTTGCGCAGTGAGGTCTGCGTAGAAGACTTGCTCGCGCGCTTGGTCAAGCTTGTTCATCGCCCCGGTTTGACCGAGCCGCGCCGCAAGTTTGGTTGTCGCTTCAGCGGCGTCTTTAGCTTGCGTCAGGAATCCTGTCAGATCTCGTCCTGCGACGGTCTTATAGTAGGCTCGTCTGGTGTCGGCAGCGATCCGCAGGGTTTCCCACACCGCTCGCAGCTGCGCTTGTCTAAACTTTGCCCCGGCGATTTCGGATCGAGCGGGGAGCGTTGCAAGCGCGAGGACATCCGCAACGATCTGACGCTCGATTTCGATCTCGACGGAACTCGCTATTCGGCTGAGCGATATCATCGGATTAGGAGGCAGACTTTCACCAACTCTACGTGCTTCCGCGAACGCAAGATCATTGAAGGCCGCTTGCAGGCCGCGATTGTTCAAAAGGGCAATCTGCACTGCGGCGTCCGCCGTCAATGTGCGCGCCAAGAGCTTGTCGACCACGGCGCGGGATGACAGCGCATCCTCAGTTGTCCTAAGTGCTATCACGTCCTTCCCGAGGTCTTGATGCGCCGCATCCGCAACGAGCGCCATTCCGCCATCCTGCGAGAATTGAGCGCATCCGGCAATCACGGTCAAACCACCGACTGCCAGGACAGATCGTAGCCCGACGATGAACTGTCTCGGGCTCAAGCGCCGTCGAAACTCCCGTGAAAACATGTCCATCGCCGCCCTACTCCTTTGTCTTTGGGACGGGAGCGGCCCGGTCGTTCTGCTCACGCCAGGGTGATGGCGCGATTGGACGGAGGCTAGTGTAGGGAGCGATCGTGGAGCGGTAACCTACACCAGCAACCTTAGCACCAGCGTCGGCAGGATCAGCACCGGCGAGAGGTATAGGCCTCGGCATGCACCCAGCCAGCAATGACGCCGTCACGGCCAATGCCGCCCAGTTCCGAAATCTGATACCAAAGCGGCGCGAAACTACCGCCCCAACGGCCGCGGGAATCGTCCCTAGCTGCGCAAGCATTTTGTTTCCTCAAATGACACTGAACCACAGGCCAACGAGCCCTCAGAGGGCCCGGAACCGCATCGTTCGATCACGTCAGGAAATGGGAGGACGGTAAAGCCTGGACGGAGCGTTATCGGTCACCTCGCTGCAACCTTCAACCTCGCAAGGGGCCATTGGCGCGGAAGGCGTCACGACGTCAATCAGCGTCGCGGGCAGCGCGGAGACGCAGGTGAGACCGCAGCATTGCCCATCTGAAGAATGCGGGGCTCGGGGAACCGGATTCACGGTCGAAACCGGGCCGTGATCGAGATCAAAACGCGCCTGCTCGTTTGAATGATCATGAACACCGCCCCGATTGACGTGCGCGTTCGACACCTCGGCATAAGTATGCACCATGCCGGGTACCAAGGTCGATTCGGAAAAACAGGGAGCAAGGGCGTGAGAGCCGGGCAACGCAAACGAGATCGTCGGCACGAGAATGCAAAGCAAGTAGACCAAGGCGACGAGCCACCCTGCTCTCAGACGCCTCGTTCGAGTCAGCCGCACCAACATAAACCTCAACGCCTTTTGGCCTACAAGAATTACTTGCAATCATAGCCGGGAACTTTTCGATAGCCAAGCCGGAACTCCGACAAACGGTCAGGTTCCGACCGTCGGATCACGGATTTCAGGGCGCACCGACGCTCCTCTCTTGGGGAGCCCGAACGGCAAACCCTGCCCAGCGGTTGGTTGCGCTGCAAGATCTGCCCTGGGCCGGAGCGCTCACAAGGCTACTTCTTCACACCCATGTGGTGAGATTCACTCTTGGGACCGCCCTCATAATGGTGACCGGCATTGGTTGTGGATTTAGTGGTTTTCTTCGCCTTCGGATGCTTCATCGCATGAGGCACCTCAGTCTTGGGTCCTCCTGAATAGTGGTGGGCATTCTTATCAGCGTCCGAGGTGCCTTGAGCCATTGCAGGAGCAACAGCCATCATCTGAAGTGCAAATCCAATCGCGACCAGTTTCCGTGAAATCATTGTCGTACTCCGTTTTGTGTTTCAGGATATTCAAACCCAAGCAGAAAGATGCCAGTTGACTTAAATCAAATCGCCGCGACATCTTGGCAAAAGCGATAAACAGCTCCGCCAGATCCCAATGCCGGGATTACCTCGGAAACGAAAAAACAATGACCCTATTCCTTCCATCATCGGAACGAGATCTGAGGCTTGACCTTTTCCGGGGCCTGGCCAACTGGGCCATTTTCCTGGGTCACATTCCCAACACCGTGCTCGCCTGGTTCACGCCGCGAAATTACGGTTTCAGTGACGGAGCCGATCTGTTCGTGTTCGTTTCCGGATACACGGCGACATTGGTTTTCGGAAGAATGATGGTGCAACGTGGATTCTTAATAGGGACCACCCGTCTTCTTAGGCGCGTTTGGCAGCTCTACGTGGCCCACGCCCTGCTCTTTTTGCTCTATCTTACCTCGGTTCATTTCTTGTCGCATCATTTTGACATCCCTCACCTCATGGACCAATTCAACGTCGCCCGTCTGATGGAATTCCCGGTCGAGACCTTGACGCAGGGATTGATGCTGAAATTCAAACCGTTAAACTTGGACGTGCTTCCCCTCTATATAGTTTTGATGGCCATGTTTCCGCCAGTACTTTGGTTAATGCTTTTGCACAAAAATTGGGCTCTGGTTGGCTCGCTCTCGCTCTATTTCGCCGCAAGACATTTCCATTGGAATCTGCCGTCCTATCCGGAAGGAGACTGGTATTTTAACCCGTTCACATGGCAGCTGCTGTTCGTGTTGGGTGCATGGCTGGCAGCGGGCGGAGCCCGGACGATCCGCCCTCTCTTGGACGCTCGCTTCATTTTAGTCCCCGGCGTGATTTTTTTGCTCTTCGCTTTTGCCGCAACTTTATCGACGCAAGTTCCGGCGCTCCAGACCCCCTTTTCCATCGCGCTTTTCGAGTCGTTCACCCCGAACGACAAAACCAACC
>JBAQER010000431.1:0-1836 GCA_049286845.1 Bradyrhizobium sp. | reverse complement strand
CCGCCGACCGCCTCGATTTCCTCGACGATCTCCCGCGAGCTGCGCCGGGTGGTGCCCTTGAAGGCCATGTGTTCCAGGAGATGCGAAATGCCGTGCTCGTTCGGCTTTTCGTCGCGCCCGCCGACACCGGCCCATACCCCGAGCGCCGCGGTTTCCAGATGCGGCATGGTGTCGGTAATCACCGTGAGGCCGGAGGGAAGCTTGGTGACGTCGACGCTCATCCGGCAACTCCTTGCTTCGCGGCACGGCTGACCGACAGCACGAACCGCTCGACTTCGACCTGGTCGTTCTTCATGACCGTGATGTGCTCAGGCTTGGTCATCAAACCCTCGAGCCAGGCCGGCAGTTCCGGCCGCACGCCGCAGGCCGCTTCCACTGCGTCGGGGAACTTCGCCGCGTGCGCGGTCGACAGCACGATGTTGGGAATCTTCGAATCCGGAGTGTCGCGATCCGCCACCGCCAACGCCACCGCGGTATGCGGATCGACGAGATCGCCGGCCTCGCGCCAGGCGGCGCGGATCGCGGCCGCGGTTTCGGTTTCGTCGGCACGGCCGGCGTCGAATTCCTCGCGGATCGCCGCCAGGGTCGCATCGGGCAGCACGAAACGTCCGGACTGCTTCAGCGACGCCATCAGCCGGCGCACACTGGCCGCATCGCGTCCACCAGCCTCGAACAGCAACCGCTCGAAATTCGAGGAGACCTGGATGTCCATCGACGGCGAGGCCGACGCATGGACCTCGCGCACTTCATAGATGCCGGTCTTGAGCGTGCGCGGCAGGATGTCGTTGATGTTGGCGGCGATGCGCAGCCAGCGGACGGGCAATCCCATGCGCTTGGCGACGTACCCGGCAAAAATGTCGCCGAAATTCCCGGTCGGCACGGTGAAATCCACCGTTCGCAAGGGTGACCCGAGCGCGACGGCCGAGGTGAAATAATAGACTACCTGCGCGACGATCCGCGCCCAGTTGATGGAGTTGACGCCCGACAGCGCGACCGAATCGCGAAAGCTGTGATGATTGAACAGCCCCTTCACGATCGCCTGGCAGTCGTCGAAGGTGCCTTCGATCGCCAGCGCATGGACGTTGGACGCACCCGTCGTCGTCATCATCCGCCGCTGCACGTCGGAGATGCGGCCGTGCGGAAACAGCACGACCAGATCGACATTGTCGGCACCAGCGAAGGCGTCGACCGCGGCGCCGCCGGTATCGCCTGAGGTCGCGACCACGATGGTGGTGCGCTGGGCGCGCTTGGCGAGCACGTGATCCATCAGCCGCGAGATCAGCTGCATCGCCACGTCCTTGAACGCGAGCGTCGGCCCGTGGAACAGCTCGAGCAGGAACTGGTTGGGACCGATCTGGTCGAGCGGCACCACGGCGGGATGACGGAACGTGGCGTAGGCCTCGTTCGCCATGCGCCCGAGATCGGCATCGGAGATTTCGCCGCCGACAAAGGGGCGGATCACCTCGACCGCGACTTCCCAATAGGGCCGGCCGAAGAAGGCAGCGATGGTTTCCGGCGAGAGCTGCGGCCATGTTTCGGGCACGTAGAGGCCGCCGTCACGGGCGAGCCCGGTCAGCATCACATCGCAGAAACCTAGCGTGGGGGCTTCCCCCCGCGTCGAAATGTACCGCGTCAAACCACCCTCCAAAAGCCCGACATTCCGTCAAGCCTTTGATTATAATTGACAATTCATCTCGCTTGCGGCGAAATCGAGCGGCACCATAAAGCGTTTTCAGCTCAAGTGGAAACCGCTTCTTTCCGCTCCCTGCGCATCGCGCGCCGGATCAGGACCGGCAGCCGCGATGGCAGTGCGCCACCTTGTCATCGGGGTATTTC
>JBAQER010000430.1:0-8234 GCA_049286845.1 Bradyrhizobium sp. | reverse complement strand
GGCCGAGGCCGATCGAGCCGCCGGTCAGCGGCAGGTGGGTGTGGGGGCGGGCCCGCGCCAGCATCATCAACAGCGGCAGGCTCGCGGTGTTGGACTCGTCGGCGATGATCGCATGGTCCGGCGTCAGGTGGGCGATGACCTGTGCCACGGTGTAGGAGTTGAGCCGGCCCTTCGGCAGATCGGGCAGTTGCAGTTCGGTGTAGAGCGCAGGCTTGGCGGGCGCGCCGAGCGCGTCGGCGAGATTTTGCAGGGCGCCGGCGCCGTCCTCGTGTGGATGGGCGAGGTGGAAGAGCTCGCAGCCCTCAGGCACGCACCAGCTCGGCTTGCCGGGATAGGCGAAGAACGATACCGGCGGCTTGCTGCCGACCAGGATGATCTGTTCGGTGCCGGCGAGAAACGCCGTGATCTGCTCGCCGAAATAGGGAATCCGTTCCACCGTCACCCGGCCGGCCCCCGGTTCGGAATGCGGCGCGAAGTTGTCGCATATCAGCCGCACGCCGGTCTTGGCGTGTATCCGCCCGGCGGCCTCGAGCCCGTCGCCGATCAGGGCCCTGTCGCGCAACAGCATGGCGGTCTTCTTGCCGTTCGACAGCAGCCTTGCGGTCGCCTCGATGGTATCGGCGCTGACCGTGGCAGGCCCGATATCCGGCAAAGCCGGCGCGGCGCGATCGGCCGGATTCCAGGCGGTGTCGGCGGGCAGGATCAGCGTGGCGACGCCGCCGGGTGCGGCGCGCGCGGCCTGTACCGCCCGAGCCGTATCGGCGGCAACGGTCTTGGCGCTCTTGGACTCGTGGATCCAGCTCGAGACCGGGCGGGCAAAGCCGACGATGTCGGACGTCAGCGGCGCATCGTACTGCAGATGATAGGTCGCATGATCGCCGACGATATTGACGACCGGCGTCGCGGCGCGGCGGGCATTGTGCAGATTGGCAAGGCCATTGGCCAGTCCGGGCCCGAGATGCATCAGGGTTGCCGCCGGTTTGCCGGCGATGCGGCCGTAGCCGTCGGCGGCGCCGGTCGCGACGCCTTCGAACAGGCAAAGCACCGGACGCAGTTCCGTGACGGAATCGAGCGCGGCAACGAAATGCATTTCCGAGGTGCCGGGGTTGGCGAAACAGATGTCCACGCCGCAACCGACCAGGGTCTTCACCAGCGATTGCGCGCCGTTCATTTGACCTTCCATTTCCGTCCCCATTTTGTTTTTCTGAACGCTATGGCGCAGGCAGAAGACTGCCATTGATGTGAATCAACCGCGCTGCTGCAGCTAAGGACGCCGGCGGCAGCCGATCAAGTGGCTATCGCCGGGCGGGTACTCGGAACATTTCGGGCTTCCGGAGGGAACGTCGGGATTGCCGGCGCGTTGTTGTTGCCACGGAGGCACCAGCCATGGCTGAGAAATTCAACCCCGCGCCGCACGACAAGCATGCCGACGATCCCCGCGAAGCTCTTATGGCCGACCGGGAAACCCAGACGAAACTGGACGCCGGACTGATCGACAGTTTTCCGGCATCCGATCCCGTAAGCGCCGCGCAGCCGGCGCCGACGAAGCCGGACGGCGACCGTGAAGGCGAACGTGAAAACGAATCGCTTTGGGACAAGGTCCTGTCCGCGTTCCGCGGATAGTGCGCGGGCGCCTCGCCGGCCGGGCAATGGCCTATGCAGGCAATAGCCTATGCAATGGAGATTTTGCGGCGGCTGTCTCTAATAATGCGGCGGCGGCTCATTGGTCGCGCCCGGCGCGTTGGCTTCCGCTTCCCGCAGCCGCTCGTTCAGGGCGGCGAGCTGCCGCGTCAGGGCGTCGATCTGCTGCCATTGCGCGGTGATGGTGTTGTTCAGCGTCTCGATGGTCTCGTCCTGAAACGCCAGCCGGATTTCAAGCGCGTCGACGCGATCGCTGAGCGTCCTGGCGTCATTCATCGGAGCCATGTTCCATTGCGCGTTCCCGCAATCCGTGGCCGAGGGCGACGCGGCCGTCGAACACGAAACACTCGCCGCGCCAGCGGCTTTCGGTTTCCGGCACGCCTTCCAGATAGCTCAGGATGCCGCCCTTGAGGTGATAGACCTCGGCAAAGCCGCGCGCGAGCAAAAAGGCGCTGGCCTTCTCGCAGCGGATGCCGCCGGTGCAGAACATCGCGATCCTCCGGTGCTTCGCCGGATCGAGCCGTTGCGCGGCGAAATCCTTGAATTGCCCGAAACTCCTGATCCCGGGATCGACGGCGCCGGCGAAGGTGCCCATCGCCACCTCGAAGGCATTGCGGGTGTCGATCACGAGCGTGTCGGGCGCTGCGATCAGCGCGTTCCAGTCGGCGGGATCGACATAGATGCCGACCTGCCGCGTCGGGTCGGCCGCGGGATCGCCGAGGGTGACGATCTCCTTTTTCAGGCGGATCTTCAGGCGCTGGAACGGCATTGCCGCGGCGGCCGAAAATTTCAGTTCGAGATTGTCGAGCCGGCCGCCGAACAGGGCGCCGTCGCGCAACTCCCTGACCAGTTCGTCGATGGCGTCCTCGCTTCCCGCGATCGTGCCGTTGATGCCCTCTTGCGCCAGCAGCACGCTGCCCTTCAGTTCCAGGGCGGCGCAGATCGCCCGCAGCGGCTCCCTGAGCTCGCGGAAGTCCGGCAGGGCGGCAAACTGGTAGAAGGCGGCGACCTTGTAAGCCATGGCGGAGGTTTATCAGGAGGGTGGAGCAGGGGAAAGACTGCCCCGACCTCGTCCTGTCTGGATGAGGATGTGCCGGTGTCATGCATCCGTAAGCATTCCCATCGCGGCCTGAATATGCCAAGTAAGCCCGCGCCCGAGACAACTATAAAACAGCGAAAAGTGAGCAAATTGGCATGAGGAACTTCCATCTCGCCGGCCGGTCCACGGTCCACGCCCAGAACGGAATGGTGGCGACGTCGCACCCGCTGGCCGCGCTGGCAGCGATCGATGTGCTGCGTGCCGGCGGCACCGCCGCCGACGCCGCGGTGGCGGCCTGCGCGTTGCTCGGGGTGATCGAGCCGCAATCGACCGGGATCGGCGGCGACTGCTTCGCGCTGCTTCAGCCCAAGGGCGAGGGCAAGATCACGGCCTATAACGGTTCGGGCCGCGCGCCGCAGGCGGCGACGGCGGAATGGTATCTCGAGCGCAAGATCAATGCGATCCCGCTGACTTCGGCGCACGCCGTCTCTATTCCGGGCGCGGTCGACGCCTGGGCGACCATCCTGCGCGATCACGGCAAGCTCGGGTTCGACACCGTGCTGCAGCCCGCGATCAAGGCCGCCGAAGAAGGCTACGTCGTCGCGCCCCGCGTCGCCTTCGACTGGAAGAACCAGTTCGAGAAACTGAAGAAGGGTGTCAACACCGAGCGCTATCTGCTGCCGCATGGCAAGCCCGCGGTGGCCGGCGACGTGATCCGTCAGCCCGAGCTCGGCAAGACGCTGCGCGCCATCGCCAAGGACGGCCGCGACGCGTTTTACAAGGGCGCCATCGCCGAGGACATGGTCGAGACCTTGCGCGGCATCGGCGGCCTGCACACGCTCGACGACTTCGCCGCCCACACCACCGAGACCACTTCGCCGATCGGCACCGTCTACAAGGGCCATGACGTCTGGCAGTGCCCGCCGAACGGCCCGGGCATCACCATGCTGGTGATGCTGAATATCCTGTCGCGCTTCGATCTGACGAAATTCCCGGCGCTGAGCGTCGAGCGGTTTCATCTCGAAGCCGAAGCCGCGCGGATCGCCTATATGATGCGCGAGCAGCACGTCGCCGATCCTGCCTTCGTCAATGTGGATGTCGCGCGGATCTTGACGCCGGAATTCGCCGAGGAATACGGCAGCAAGATCCGGATGGACCGGATGCTCGATCTTCCCGTGGTGACGCCGCCGATGAATCCATCGACGGTCTACATCACCGTGGTCGACAAGGACCGCAACGTCTGTTCGTTCATCAATTCGATCGCGCACGCCTTCGGTTCGGCGATCGTCTCCAACAAGACCGGCGTGCTGCTGCAGAACCGCGGCGGCGGTTTCCGCATTCAGCCTGGCCATCCCAACTGCATTGCTCCGGGCAAGCGGCCGTTGCACACCATCATTCCGAGCCTCGTCACCAGGAATGGCCGCGCCGTGATGCCGTACGGCGTGATGGGCGGGCAGTATCAGCCGGTCGGGCAGGTGCGCGTACTGACCAATATGCTCGACTACGGCTGCGACGTGCAGGAAGCCATCGATATGCCGCGCGGCCTGCATTACGAAAATATCTACCAGCTCGAGGACGGCGTACCGGCCGATATCGTCGAGGGCCTGAAGAAGCTCGGGCACAAGACCACCAGCGTGGTCGGCCCGCTCGGCGGCGGTCAGGCGATCTGGATCGACTGGGACAAGGGTACGCTCACAGCCGGTTCCGATCCGCGCAAGGACGGCTGCGCGCTCGGCTATTGAGCCGATGGCGCGATCGAGGCTGGCGGAACTTTTCCGCCAGCGATTCGATCAAATCGCGGTCTATCACCGCGACGATGCTCGGCCATCAGCGAAAATTTGCAACCTGCAGGTTTGACCGGTTCGGGAACCGGACCTCATCGTCCTTGTTAAAGCGACGAGGCGCAGGCGCGCGCCGTTCTGACTTCAGCGCGCCCGAGGAATTCGCGATCTCCATTCTTGACGCAGATGACACCGAACAGGCGGACCTTCGCGGTGGCCGATCGCCCTGGTTTGCGGCGGGCCGGCATCCGGCGCGCCTCGACGTCGGCGAGAATATCGAATGCGATGCGCTGATCGTCGGCGGCGGCATCACCGGGTCGCTGGTCGCCGAACGCCTGACGCGCCAGGGCCTCGATGTCGTCATCGTCGATCGCGAGTTTCCCGGGCGCGGCAGCACCGCCGCCTCCACCTCGATGCTGCTGTGGGAAATCGACCGCTCGCTCATGCAACTGACGGAAATCTATGGTTTCGAACGGGCATCGCGCGTCTATCGGGCAAGCCTGCATGCCGTCGCCATGCTGCAATCGCAGGTTCTGCAACTCGGCATCGTCTGCGAGATGCGTGACAGGAATTCGCTTCTTCTCGCGACGGGCGACATCGGCAGGCAGTTGCGCGAAGAGCATCAGTTGCGCGTGCGCGCCGGTTTGCCCGGCGATTTCCTCGATCATGCGGCGCTGCTCGACGTGTTCGGATTCGCCCGCGCCGGCGCCATCGTGTCGCCGGGTTCGGCGGATGCCGATCCGATGCAATTGGTCCGCGGACTACTCGCGGTCGCCATTGCGCGCGGCGCGCGGCTATTCGAGGCAGAGGCCGTACAATTCGATGCCGCCGCGCGCTCGGTCGGGGTTCTCCTGAAGTGCGGCCGCGAGATCGAGGCGCGGTCGGTGATCCTCGCCACCGGCTATGTGATGCCCGATATCGTCTGCTCCAGCGTCCAGGCAGTTTCGTCGAGCTGGGCCATCGCAACAAAACCACAGCCGCAAAGCCTATGGAAGGACGGCGTGCTGGTCTGGGAAGACAGCAAGGATTATCTCTACGCGCGCACGACAGCCGCCGGACGTATCATCATCGGCGGAGAGGACAGCGAAGAGGCGATCGAACCCGCCGCGCGCGATTGCTTGATTCCTGCGAAATCGCGCCTGCTGACGCAGAAGCTCGCCGCGCTGTGGCCGGCCGCCAATCTCGACATCGAGTTCCGCTGGTCCGGCACGTTCGACACCACCAGCGACGGCCTGCCGTTGATCGGTCCGGTGCCCGGCGCCAGGGGCATCTACGCCGCCTACGGTTATGGCGGTAACGGCATCACCTTCAGTTTTCTAGCCGCGCAGTTGATCGGCGACCTGATCGCGGGGGCCAGTTCGCCGCTGCTGAGCGATTTCGCGCTGGATCGCCACGGCGCGCCGGCCAATTGATTGGAGCGCGAATGGGGAACTCCCGATATCGTGGCGGGTTATCCCGGCAGTCGCAACTGTATGGAGGTTGACATGGGTTTCGGCAAAGGTGCGCTGCTCTGGCTGATCGGAATCCCGCTTCCGATCATTCTCCTGCTTGCATTGTTCATGAACCGCTAGCATCGGGCGTCGAGGCTTCGCCGTGAAGGCGCGAGGAAGTTTCGGTTCCGCCTTGCGCCAGCAACGCGGAAGCCGCATTGGCGGCGAGCGTGCGTCCATATGCAATAGCGCTGAAAGAATGTTCGTCCGGTGACGCAGGCGAGATGCCGCGATCTCCGGATCGTAAGCCGGGAACTCCCGGTTTCCGGAAATGTTGTGATGACGCAACCCGGATTCTCAATCTGTCAACGGAGGACGACGTGGGACTGTTTTCGAAAGACATCAAGACGATGGACGACCTGCTGTTGCACGGCCTGCAGGACATCTATTATGCGGAACAACAGATCACCAAGGCGCTGCCGAAGATGATCGAGCAGGCGACCAATCGCGATCTCTCGCAGAGTCTCAAGCTGCATCTTGAAGAGACCAGCAAGCAGATCGAGCGGCTCGACCACGCGTTCAAGAAGCTTGGCAAGCGGCCGTCCGGCACCGATTGCCCGGCCATCGACGGCCTGATCAAGGAAGCCGACCAGGCCGGCGGGGAGATCGAGGACAAGTCGGTGCTCGATGCCGCGATCGTCGCCAACGCGCAGGCCGTCGAGCATTATGAGATCGCCCGCTACGGCACCCTGATCGCCTGGGCGGAAGAACTCGGGCATGACGACATCGTCCGGTTCCTCGCCACCAACCTGAACGAGGAAAAAGCCGCCAACACCAAGCTCAACACCGTGGCGCTGCGCAAGGGCGTCAACCGAAAGGCGGCCAGCTAACGGCCGCCGGAACGACAGCGAAGGAAGGGGTCCGGCGCACACGCGTCGGGCGCCAACCATGGTCAGGAGCAGGAGTCGGCATGGCCATCAGCAAGGATGAGCCGCGGAACGACGCGAAGCCGCGCAGGGGGCCTGACGGTTTCAGCCGGATGTTCGGTGACATCGCGAACAAGACCTCGCAGGCGGCAGGACGTGCGTCGACATTCGTGCTGGCGGCCTGTGTCGTCGTGGTGTGGGCGGTCACCGGACCGCTGTTTCAGTTCTCCGACACCTGGCAGCTCATCATCAATACCGGGACCACCATCGTCACGTTCCTGATGGTGTTTCTGATCCAGAACTCCCAGAATCGCGACAGCGCCGCCATCCAGGTCAAGCTGGACGAACTCATTCGCGTCAGCACCGCGAAAAATTCCTTCATCGGCATCGAACATCTGACCGACGAGGAACTGGAAGAAATCCGCACCAAATGCGAGCGGCGCGCCGAGGCCGCGAAGGACGACGAGGATTTTGTCAGGCGGACCGGAGATAGAGCCAACGAGGCTGCGGAACGCCCTGTGGCGGCTGAATGAGCTCTCGGAAATTGTGCGCAGCTGTGAACGTGGTTCGGTGCGGCGCGCACCGCCGCTGACAACAGCGGCCAGGCGGGCGCCTGACGGCGGCCTGGCGCGAGAGAAATGGCTTTGGAAACCCGCCTCGGTAGGCTAGAGAATTCCGTCTTTCGCGAAAGGGTGCACATGAAGCGATATCTCCGGCGCACAAATCGTCCGACATTGTTTGCCGCCGCAGCGGCGGTGTTCGCCATTCTGACTGCCATTCCCGTCCCGGCAACGGCCCAGACCCCAGGAAAAACCATGACCACACCCTCAGGCTTGCAGATTTCGGACAGCAAGGTCGGGTCAGGCGCTTCGCCGAAGCCGGGCCAGATCTGCGTCATGCACTACACCGGCTGGCTTTACGAAAACGGCCAGAAGGGCAAGAAGTTCGACAGCTCGGTGGACCGCAACGAGCCGTTCGAATTTCCGATCGGGCAGCGCCAGGTGATCGCCGGCTGGGACGAGGGCGTCGCCACCATGAAGGTCGGCGGCAAGCGCACCTTGATCAGCCCGCCCGCTTTGGGCTACGGCGCCCGCGGCGCCGGCGGCGTCATTCCTCCGAACGCGACGCTGATGTTCGAGGTCGAACTGCTCGGCGTGAAGTAGCATTCGCGAGCCGGGAATTAAGCGGGAAGCAGCACGATGACAGATCGCCACGATCACGGCCATTCCGACCATCCGCACGCCGGTCATTCGCACGATCACGGCGACGCCGAGCGCTGGAAGCACGACGGCGTCCGCGTCATTCCCGGCAACCAGCTCGATCCCAACGTGCCGTCGACCGCCGGCATGGACCGCAAGGCCGCGATCAATTTCGCCCGCGTCGGCGCCCAGAAATTATGGGCGGGCACCGTGACCAT
>JBAQER010000429.1:0-3117 GCA_049286845.1 Bradyrhizobium sp. | reverse complement strand
CTCCTCACCATGAGGACATGGAATCTCAGGCCGCCGCGGCCTTCTTCTCGTCGCGCAGTTCGCGGCGCAGGATTTTGCCGACGTTGGTCTTCGGCAGGTCGGTCCTGAATTCGATCTGCTTGGGTATTTTGTAGTTGGTCAGCTGCTCGTGGCAGAACTTGATGATGTCCTCGGCGGTGAGGTTGGGATCCTTCTTGACCACGAACGCCTTGACGGCTTCGCCCGACTTGGCGTCCACGACGCCGATCACGGCGCATTCCAGCACGCCGGGATGGCTCGCGATCACTTCCTCGATCTCGTTGGGATAGACGTTGAAGCCCGAGACCAGGATCATGTCCTTCTTGCGATCGACGATCTTGGTGTAGCCGTCCGGCGTCATCACGCCGATGTCGCCGGTGCGGAAGAAACCGTCCGCGGTCATCACCTTGGCGGTCTCATCGGGCCGGTTCCAGTAACCGGCCATCACCTGCGGTCCCTTGGCGCAGATCTCGCCGGCGGTGCCGAGCGGCACTTCGTTGCCGTCGTCGTCGCGGATCGAGAGGTAGGTCGAGGGCACGGGAATCCCGATCGAGCCGGAGAACTTGTCGGTATCGGCGGGGTTGCAGGTCAGCGTCGGCGAGGTTTCCGACAGGCCGTAGCCCTCGGACAGCGCGCAGCCGGTGACCTTCAGCCATTTATCGGCGACCGCCTTTTGCGTCGCCATGCCGCCGCCGAACGAGGTCTTCAGCGTGGAGAAGACGACCTTTTCGAAGCCGGGCGTATTCAAGAGGCCGTTGTAGAGCGTGTTGACCGCCGGGAAGCTGTTGACCTGGTACTTCATCAATTCCTTGATGAAGCCGGGCATGTCGCGCGGGTTGGGGATCAAGAGGTTGACGCCGCCGGCGCGCACGCCGAGCAGGAAACACGCCGTCAGGGCGAAGATGTGATAGAGCGGCAGCGCGCAGACGATGAACAGTTCGTCGACATGCGGCGGCTTCTTCAGCGCCGGTTGCAGCCAGGCGTCGTTCTGCAGCACGTTGGCGAGGATGTTGCGATGAAGCAGTGTCGCGCCCTTGGAGACGCCGGTGGTGCCGCCGGTATATTGCAGGAAGGCGACGTCCTCGCGGGTGAGCTGCGGCTTGTTGAGCCTCATGCCGCGGCCGGCCGCGATCGCGTCGTTGAAGGAGACCGCGCCCGGGATCGACCAGGCCGGCACCATCTTCTTCACGCGCCGCACCACCAGGTTGACGATCACGCCCTTGAAGCCGAGCAGGTCGCCCATGCTGCCGACGATGACATGCTTGACCGCGGTCTTCGCGATCACCTGCTGCACCGTATGCGCGAAATTCTCCAGCACGACGATCGCCTCGGCGCCGGAATCCTTGAGCTGATGCTCGAGTTCGCGCGGGGTGTAGAGCGGATTGACGTTGACCACCGCGTAACCGGCGCGCAGCACGGCGGCGGTCGATACCGGATATTGCAGCACGTTCGGCATCATCAACGCGACGCGTGCGCCCTTCTGCAGGCCCTTGCTCTGCAGATAGGCCCCGAGCGCCTGTGACATCTCGTCGAGATCGCGATAGCTGATCGACTTGTCCATGCAGATGAAGGCCCTGCGGTCGGCGAACTTCGCAAAGCTTTCTTCCAGCAATTCGACGAGCGATGAGTACTGGGTCACGTCGATATCGGCGGGCACGCCGGCCGGATATTGCTTGAGCCAGATGCGCTCCATGGTATTTCCCCTCCGGTTTGTTCCCTGTTTGTCAGGCCGGGAAGCCTTATTTCCGGCAGTATTGAGCATTGCGGCGGCCGATGGCAAGCGGCTGCGCGTTATCGACGCATCGGTGGTTAACCCGGCTGGCCGAACTCAGGCTCAGCTGCGCGGCGCGGCGGCGGTCTTTGGGTCGGAAGGCTTGGCTTCGCTGCTCTTGGGTGTGGGCTTGGTCGCGGGCTTGGCAGCCGGCTTTTCAGCAGCAGCTTTTGGCTTGGCCGGCTTCGCGGCAGGCTTGTCGGTCGCGGCGGCCGGCTTGTCGGAAGCCTTGGGGGCGGCCGACGGCTTGGCGTGCGCCTGCCTGACGGGTTTCGCGGCAGGTTTGCTGTCGGACTTGGCTTCGGACTTGGCTTCAGACTTGGCCTCGGATTTGGCATCCTTGCCCGCAGTCCTCGCTTCGGCCGCCGCGTCCGGTTTCCTGGCTGCGACCCGCGATTTCTTTCCGCGATGCCGCGTCGTCTGCTTCTGCTCGTCCACGGCGACGGCGGCGATCAGGGCGGCGCCGGTCTTCTTCGGGCCGGTGTAGACCACGACGGGCTCCGACGCCGCGGGCGCCGCCGCCAGCAATTCGGACGGCTTGGCCATCGGCGGCTGCAGTCCGGCGGTGAAGAAGGTGACGGCGGCTTCGCCGCTGCCGGCGCCGTTGGCGCTGGCAACGAGGTCCTCGTCCTCGTCGCTGGCGGGCCGCTTGCGCTTGCCGTTGCACATCTCGTCGCGCAGGTTCGGCGGCGAGGCGTCGACCGGCACCAGATTGTCGACGGTGCCGAGCGAGGGGCGCAGCCACGACAGCGTGTTGTTGGCAAAGCCGCGCTCGAGCAATTGCGCGGCTTTCACCGCGCGCGCCTGTCCCGACGACGCGCCGAGCACGACGGCGATCAGCCGCTTGCCGTTGCGCGTGGCCGAGGCCACCAGATTGTAACCGGAGGCGCAGATGAAGCCGGTCTTGAAGCCGTCGGCGCCCGGATAGCGCCCGATCAGCTTGTTGAAATTCTGCGTGACCCGGCGGCCGAACCGGATCGAGGGGGTGTGCATGAAGTATTCGTATTCCGGCAGGTCGCGAAGGATCGCGCGGGCAAGGATCGCGAGATCGCGCGCCGAGGTGACCTGGCCCTCGGCGGGCAGGCCGTTCGGATTGACGTAGGTCGTCTGCGTCATGCCGAGCCTGAGCGCGGTCTGGTTCATCTGGGCCGAGAAACCATCGATCGAACCGGCGACGCCCTCGGCGAGCACCACGGCGATGTCGTTGGCCGATTTCACCATCATCATGTGCAGGGCATTTTCGACCGTGACCTGGGTGCCCGGCTTGAAGCCCATCTTCGACGGCGACTGCGAGGCGGCGACCGGCGACACCGTCAGCGTGCTCTCGA
>JBAQER010000428.1:0-10067 GCA_049286845.1 Bradyrhizobium sp. | reverse complement strand
CGCGCAACCCGCGCACCTTTTTGCCGGCGGCATGCTTTGCCGCCTGCTGCATGCTTTCGATCAGCTCCTTTCCAAACCTGCCCATGATGTTGGTCCTTCCCTTATCCGCGATTCAACTCTTCAGGATTGCCGCCAGCTTTCGAACGGCCAAACGCATTGCCGATGCGCAAACTCGCTGGCGTCCGATCTGAACCAAACAACATTCTACACGGCTTGTAGCCCCCACTCCGGCGCCGTCAGCGTCCGCATCGTCACTAGTTCTTCGCGAAAAGCCTAGAACATGGCGCCTTGAGCGATATCGTCCTGCCGCACCACGCCATTGATCAACCATGTGTCTTGGTGAAGGGAGTGAGTGCCCATTGCCAACAGCATTCCCTTCGCGGGATACTCTTCTCCAAAAATCCGCTTCATGTCGTTGATGGCCCGCTGTTCGCCGTATTCTCTTGACCAATTATGATACGTGGCCTCGATTTCCCAATCTTGACAAGTGCCTTCACGAATTCCGTCGTCGGTGCGATAACGATATTTGAAATTGTATGGGCAGGGGTTGTAGTTGTTGGTCACTTGCTTTGCAAAGAGATCGTCTTGAGCGCGAATCGCATCGAACATCTGCTTCTCGTCTTTGATTTCCGCTGCGTCCTTCTTCTCAATCTTGAACGCAATAATTTCGGGCTTCAGGAGAGCAAAGCTTCTTCCAGCTTCTCGCTCTCGGCTTAGGCTTGTCACGATCGACTTGCCGAGAAACCGCCCGCGTTCTGACTTTCTGAGTTGGCCTATAATTTCAATGGATTGCTGGTCCACTCGGCGGCTTTCGATGCGCTTGTCGTCATTGGGCAGTCGCCAGTTGAACCTAATTTGGTCCCATCTGCCGAATTTCTTCGACTGCTCCAAAGTTCGGAACGAGACAGGATACAGTCGAAGCCAATTGCCGTAGAGATCCATGCCCGCGCAACAGACCGTTTCACCGTGTCGGCGGCCTACCTGCGGCGCAGCCTTCACAATCACAATGGCTTCGGTGCTACCCGATGTGGGCGGGCGTCCTGTCATTAAGGGAAATTCTGCCCCTCGAAACGTTCCGAGCTATCGATGGTGATGCACTTAAATGGACCAAGTTGAATTTTCCGCTCCGCGCCATCGACTCAGCGACGATGCAACGGTGGCAATTTGTATGATCCTGTTCAAAGCAAAGCAAACAGGCAATAGAGTTTGAAGCAGCAACCACAGCCTCAGCTAACGCTTGCTGCGCCGCGGTCGTCAGCATGTGCGTCGTGAATATCCGGCGGAAATCCGAGAGACGACCTTCCCGCGCGGCGACCCGGCCGGGCTTGGGGTCCCCAAGCCCCTTCAAATGCAAATACCGCATCCCAGCTTGTTCCAAGCCCTGAGCTAGGGAAGTTTTTGAGAAGCCCGGCTTGCGTGAGATCGGCACATCGCGAACATCAATCAACAGCGCTACACCATTGCTCTGGAGGTTCGCAAGAAGGTCGGACGGCTTGCAGCCTTCATACCCAACCGTAAAAAGCTTCATCATGCGCGTGCGCTCCTGCGGAGCTTCCACCATGTTCGCTATTGATTTACAATAAGTAACGTACCCTTGCCCGTACTCCGCCGCCTCCCGCCTATGCCGCGCGCTCGGCGTCCGCATCGTCACCCCACCCTCTCCAACCTTGATCCCCCCGCCCGTCCCGCCTAGTCTCCGCCCCCGAGAAACGCCTGCCAACCAAACCAACAAGAAGCGGGACAACCCCCCAGCGATGCAGCCCGCCGAGCGGCGCCCATTCCCCCACCGCCGGGGCCTGATCATCGTCACGACAATGGCCACGGCCTATATGGCCAGCCATTTCTTCCGCGCCTCCAACGTCACCATCGGGCTCGACCTGATGCGCGACCTCGCGATCGGGCCGGAAGCGCTGGGCGCACTGACCGGCGCGTTCTTCTTCGGCTTCGCCGCGATGCAGATCCCCTGCGGCTTCCTGTTCGACCATTTCGGCCCGCGCCGCACCGTGACCGGCCTGCTGATCCTCGCCACGATCGGCGGCGCCATCTTCACGCTGGCGCCGAGCTGGCCGGTGCTGCTCACCGGCCGGGTGCTGATGGGCGCCGGCTTCGGCGTCATGCTGATCGGCACCATGGTGGTGGTCACCCGCTGGTTTCCGCCAGACCGCTTCTCCACCCTGATCGCCATGGTGATGTCGATCGGCCTGCTCGGCAACCTCGCCGCCACCACGCCCCTGGCCTGGGCCTCGGAGGCGATCGGCTGGCGCGGCGTGTTCGGCGTCGCCGTGGTGTTCACCGCGCTCGCCGCCGTCGCGGTCTGGCTGGTGGTGCGCGACGCGCCGCCCGGCCACCCGTTCCTGGACCGCACCGCGGAAGCGCCGCGCGAAATGCTGCAAGGCCTGATGGAGGTGCTGCGCAACCCGCGCCTGAAACCGATCCTGGCGCTTAATTTTTGCAGCTATGCCTGCACCTTCACGGTGCAGGGCCTGTGGGGCGGCCCGTTCCTGCGCGAGGTGCACGGCATGAGCGCGATCGAGGCCGGCAACGTGCTGCTCGCCGCCGTCGTCACCTACCAGTTCGGCATGCTCGCCTTCGGCCCGCTCGACCGCCTGCTGGACACCCGCAAATGGATCGCGATCGCCGGCAGCCTGGTGGTGATCGCCCTGCTCGCCGTCCTGGCGCTGGCGTCGCAGCCGCCGGCCTGGGTGCCGGTCGCCGCCATCCTCGGCATCGGCTTCTTCTCGGCCTCCTCGACCATGGTGCTGACGCATGGCCGCGGCATCATCCCGGACCGGCTGATCGGGCGTGGCATGTCGACGCTCAACACCTCTGTCATGCTCGGCGTCGCCTGCATGCAGACGCTGTCCGGCATCATCGTCGGCGCGTTCGAACCGCTGGCCGGCGGCGCCCGCAGCGAGACCGCCTACCGTGCTCTGTTCGGCGTGCTCACACTGGTGCTGATCGTCGCGGTGGCGATCTACAGCCGCTCCAGGGACGTCAGGCCCAGCGACGAAATGCGCGCCCGGCTGAAAGCGCACGAGGCTTGAGATTTCACCGCATCCCGCGCCCAGGATCAGGCCTAGTAGACGCGAGGAGGCCGCCGATAACGTCGTTCCCGGGGCACTTGCGCTCTCGCATAATAGGGATTGGTGATGCACCAGGCGGCGCGGCCCGATGCCGACTGAGCGCACTGCGCCAGCGAGGTATAACCGCATTCGATGTAGTCGCCACCGTCGATGGAGACGACATGGAGGCAAACCGGATAGTCCGGACTATAGGTCTGGGCGCGAGCCGACGGCGCTGCCGAAACCGTCGCGATCGTCAAAATCGCCAAAGCCAGAATGCGCATCAGAATCTCCCTCGGGATTGACGGGGCGGCATCAACGCATCGACAAGACCAACCCCATCGATCCCGGTCAATTCACATTCGCGCGCGAGCCCGCGATGGGCGCTTTATTTCGACGCTTTACCTGGACGCTTTACTTGGGCGCCTGGCCTCTCTGCTTTTTGGCGTGCTCCGCCCGGATCGGGGCAAATGGTCCGTACATGTGTTGCTGCCGATCGAATCCGTCGGCATACGGGCCGTAGGGCGCATCGACGGGCTTGGCCAGAAGGCCGGGATAATCCTTGTCGAGGCCCGCTTTTGCCGGACGCGGTTGAGAGATCATATAGGCAGCGACGTCCCATGCCTGCTCGACCGTGAGCTGCGGATTCAGGTAGTCCGTCCCGTGCGGCATATTGAAGTGCACGAAATTCGCCGCGGTAATCAGCCGGGCCATGCCGGCGCCATCGTTGAAACTGTCCGGGCCCCACAGCGGCGGCACCATGTAGCCGAGATCGGTGGTCGGCAGGCTGCGGCGGATTCCGGAGCCGTCGGAATTGTGACAGGCCAGACAGGCATTGGCGTAGATCGCCTTGCCACGAACCGGATCGGCCGCGCGACCGAGTTCAGGCATCGCCCCGGTGCCGAGTCCCGACAGCACCTTGCCGGCGGGAACCCCCGACGACAGAAACCGGATGTAGGCCACGAAGGCTCGCATTTCCGGACTGTCTGATGGCAGCGCGCGGCCGTTCATGCTGCGCGACATGCACGCATTCACCCGGTCCTCGATCGTGATTTCGGCGCCAAGGCGGGCGCTGTATTGCGGAAACAGCTCGACCAGCCCGAAGATCGGCAGGCCGAATTTCTTCACGCCGGCATCGAGATGACAGTTGCTGCAGGCGAGATTGTTGCCGGCAAACCGTTTGGCTCTATCCGGCACCTCCGGTCCGATATGGGCGTAGGTCGCGGTGATCAGATCGCGTCCGCGCCGCACCAGGCGGCCATGATCGTCATCAGGCAGCGCGCCGACTTCGGGCACCGTCCAGACCGGAGCGGAGACCGTCTGCGCCCGCCCCGCATCTGTCGCTGATATCGCGATGGCAACGGCCACAGCCGCACGCACCGTCGAGAAGCAGAGGAGCACAAAAGGATTGCGGTGAACCATCGGTCTCTCGACACCAAAGCCGGATTTCGGACATACGCCCGGTCAACAGCATTGTCCGCTGCCTGAAGTTAACGCCGGGTTCAGCGACCTGCGGTGATCCCGCCTTACTCAGGTGATCCCCGCCGCGACCTGACCGCGCAGCCGTTCCAGGCTGAGCAGCGTGTTGGCGCAGGCTTCCGCGACCTCGACGCCCTTGATGGCGAAATGCTTGCGGAAGAATTCGAAATGCGCGGCGCTCTCGTGGAACTGCTGCGGCGTCAGCACCGCGGAGAATACCGGCACCTCGGTGCGCAGCTGCACATCCATCAGCGCCTTGATCACGGTGTCGGCGACGAACTCGTGGCGGTAGATGCCGCCGTCCACCACGAGCCCCGCCGCGACGATGGCGGTATAGCGCCGCGTCTTGGCGAGGATTTGCGCATGCAGCGGGATCTCGAACGAGCCGGGCACCTCGAACACGTCGACATTGGTGATGTGGCGCGCCGCGATCTCGGCGAGGAAGGCGATCCGGCATTCCTCCACCACGTCGCGGTGCCAGGACGACTGCACGAAGGCGACCCGCTGCGGCTTGGCAAACCGCGGATGGGCCGGCGCCGGCGGACGCCCGGGCGTGTCGGGCGACCGGGATTCTTGAGTTTGGGATTTTTGGACTTCGGCTTCTTGCAACATCTGATTCATGGCTTTCCTCTTTCAGGACCAGAATCAGGGCATACGGATCGACGCCAGCCGCGCGCAAAGGCGCGGCCGCCGCAACCGTTCTCTTTCATCCGGACTTTAACCGTCGGCTTCGGAATCACACCGAATCTGCTGACCCTTCTCGCCCAAGGAAATCCAAAGGAAATCCAAGGAGAAGAAGGCGCTCGCGGGCTTGGGTGACGTCACCCTTACCGCCGGTGGGGAGTTTCACCCCGCCCTGAGAACATCGGCCGTCCGGAATGAACGGCCTAGAGAGAACTATGGCGGGTGATCCGGACCGGGGCAAGCGCCTTCCCCATCGCGTTTTCGCATGTCCCCATGCCCTCCGGTGCAGCCTCCCGGCCGCCGCATGCAGGCGGCGGAGTCGAAAACCGGCCGGCGCAAAAGTTAACGATTTGGGTACAAGCCGAATCCGATTCCGGTTTGTTCTCAAATTAATAATTGTAGCCGCGATCAGCTGTGGACGAGCGGCGCTTTGGCTGTGGACGGAGTCGGGGTGCGGTTGCGCGGATTCCGCAAATCACATCACTTGATCCCGGCAGGCCCCGGGGTGGCAGACATTTGGGGATTGCAGTCGGCGGCGACGCTTCACGAAGGGCGCGCGCCGGTCCCCGCGTGCGTATCAACAGAGCAAGAAAATAGGGTCGAGACGGCATGTCCCTCCTCGAAGGCATCATCGATTCCCGGAACAACCCGCTCGCGGTGGTCGAAGACATCGCCGCCGATAACAACTGGTCGTTCGAGCGTTCCGGCGAAGACGAAGTCACGATCGTCTCCAGGGGCGACTGGACCGACTATCAGCTGTCCTTCACCTGGATGGCCGAGATCGAGGCGCTGCATCTGGCCTGCGCCTTCGACATGAAGATTCCGGCCGCGCGCCGGCCCGAGGTGCAGCGGCTGATCGCCGCCGTCAACGAGCAGCTATGGGTCGGGCATTTCGACATCTGGACCCATACCGGCATGATCATGTACCGGCAGGCGCTGGTGCTGCCGGGCGGGCTCACCGCCTCCGCCGCGCAATGCGAGAGCATGCTGGTCGGCGCCATCCACGCCTGCGAGCGCTACTACCCGGCGTTCCAGTTCGTGGTCTGGGCCGGCAAGACCGCGGCCGAAGCCATGAGTGCGGCGATGTTCGACACCGCCGGCGAGGCGTAGGGGCGCGTTTCCACACATACAGTGTCGTCCCTGCAGGGTCCCATACGCCGTGACGCCCGCGTTCGGGTAAAATGCTTGTCGCCCGCCCTTCGCTTTACTAGAACCACCTGTGGTTATGGGTCCCTGCGTTCGCAGGGACGACGAGGGTGATTTGCCGTGGCGGATTCGAACACAACCAACGCCTTGAAGAACATCGCCGGCACCATCGTGCTGGCCGGCGCGGGCAAGATGGGCGGCGCGATGCTGACGGGCTGGCTGGCGCGGGGGCTCGATCCGAAGCGCGTGGTGGTGATTGAGCCGCATCCCTCCGCCGGGATCGGCGCGCTGGCGACCAAGGGCGTTCGCCTCAATCTTTCGCCTGATGATGTCGGCAACGCCGCCACGCTGGTGATGGCGCTGAAGCCGCAGATGTTCCGCGAAGCCGGGCCGACGCTGAAGCCGTTCGTCGGGCCGTCGACGCTGCTGGTCTCGATCATGGCGGGCACGACCATATCAGCGCTGCAGGAGGTCTGCGGCGGCAGCGTGGTGCGCGCGATGCCGAACACGCCGGCGGCGATCGGCCGCGGCATCACGGTGGCGGTGGCCGCAAACAATGTCAGCGCGGCGCAGCGCGCGGTCGCCGATGCGCTGCTGCGCGCCACCGGATCGGTGGAGTGGGTCGACGACGAGGGCCTGATGGACGCGGTGACCGCGGTGTCCGGTTCCGGCCCGGCCTATATCTTCCTGCTCGCCGAGGAGCTGGCGCGCGCCGGCGTCGAAGCCGGCCTGCCGCAAGAGCTTGCCACCAAACTGGCGCGCGAAACCGTCGCCGGCTCCGGCGAGTTATTGCATCGCTCGGAAGATTCATCGGCCACGCTGCGCAAGAACGTCACCTCGCCCGGCGGCACCACGGCGGCGGCGCTGGAAGTGCTGATGGGGCCTGACGGCCTGTGGCAGTTGATGATCCGCGCGGTCGCCGCGGCGACCAAACGGTCGAAGGAACTGGCGAAGTAATAGTGTTGTCATTGCCGGGCTTGACCCGGCAATCCATCACGACTGATAGATTCTTATTGGATGGATGCGCGGGTCAAGCCCGCGCATGACAAGTGAGAGACGATGGCGAGTCGCTACTTCGCGCCCAGCCGCTTGTTGAAGCTCTCGACATTGACGAGGCCGCGAGCGTGGCGGCCCTCGCCGATCTTGCGCGCGCCGTCGAAGGCTGCGACCTCGAAGCGGATGATGCGGCGCTCCACCGCGACCACCTTCGCCGTGGTCCGCACCGTGGCGCCGACCAGCGAAGCGGCAAGATGCCTGATATCGACCTCGGTGCCGACCGTGACCCAGCCCGGCTGAAGATGCCCGCGGATCGCATCGCCCGAGGCCATCTCCATTTCCAGGATCATCATCGGCGTCGCATAAACCATCGGCATGCCCGGGACGAAATGCCCGACGGTGCGTTCCGGCGGCACCACGAGCGTGCGCTCGGCGCTCATGCCGATCTTGATGATGTCGCGTGCATCCATGGGGTAATCCGAAAATGAACAGCGTCGTCCCGGCCAAGCGAAGCGCGAGCCGGGACCCATAACCACTAATGCCCGCGTTGATTAAGGCTGGGGCTCCAGCTCCTTACACAACAAACATTTGGGGTTATGGGTCCCCGCTTTCGCGGGGACGACGAGCGGAGAAATTTCGCGCTACTTCTTCGCAGCAGCCGCGCGTTCAACAAAAGTCTTGCCACCCTTCATCTTGTGAGCCAGCGGGGCTTCGTTGATCTGGATCACGACGGCGTCGGCGTCGACGCCGAGGTTCTTGACCAGCGCCTGGGTGATGTCGCGCATCATGCCGGCCTTCTGTTCGTCGGTACGGCCGGCGGCCATGCTCACGGTGATCTCAGGCATTTTGGTCTCTCCCTTTGTTTTTGCTACTCGCCACACCGTCATTGCCGGACTCGAGCCGGCAATCCATCATTTGAAAGATGGATACGCGGGTCAAGCCCGCGTATGACGAAATCAGTTTCCCCACTTCACCTCGTGCCGCGCCAGCACTTCGCGCACTTTGGCGACGATGTCGCCTTCGGCGCAGGAAAACTGCGCCGGGCGGGTCTCGCGCCATTCCTGGTTGGAGGCGATCGCGGCGGCCGCCTTGGCGCCCTCGATCAGGTCCTTGATCTGCACCTCGCCGCGCGCCTTCTCGTCCGAGCCCTGGATGATCACGCAAGGCGAGTTGCGCCGATCGGCATATTTGAGCTGGTTGCCCATGTTCTTGGGATTGCCGAGATAGAGCTCGGCGCGGATGTTCGCGTTGCGCAAAACGGCGACCATCTTCTGGTAATCGGCGACGCGGTCGCGGTCGAACACCGTGACCACCACCGGGCCGAATTCCTGCGCGGTGTCGAGCTTGCCCAGCATGGTGAGGGCTGCCTGCAGCCGCGACACGCCGATGGAGAAGCCGGTCGCCGGCACCGGCTCGCCGCGAAAACGCGAGACGAGGCCATCATAACGGCCGCCGCCGCCGACCGAACCGAAGCGAACGGGACGGCCTTTTTCGTCGCGGGTGTCGAGCGTGAGTTCAACTTCGTAGACCGGGCCGGTGTAATATTCGAGGCCGCGGACCACGGAGGGATCCACCCGAATCGCTTCGGCCGCCTCGCTATAAGCAAGTTTGACGTATCCGGCCGCGCAACAAAGTTTGTGGATCGTTATAAGTTCTTCGATCCCGTCACTCGTTGATCGATTTGGACCCAAGAAGGATAATCCTTGGCGCACTTGATCGTACTGCTGTTCCGCAGTCGCAGAACCTAAGAATCTAGCGGCGTCAGGAAAATATGCGGAAGCAACACGATCCGCAAATTCGAGGAAGCGCCTAATGTCGTATATCTGTGTCGAATTGAGATTCGCACCCGGCGTAAAATCTCCGCTTTCATCCTTCCGGCCCGCGCCGAGCAGTTTCTCCACTTCAATCCATTCGAACTTATCCAATTTATCAAGCGCCCTCATGACCGTCAGCCGTTGTCCGGCATAGTCTTCGCCGCCGAGCCCGATCGACTCCATCACGCCATCGAGCACCTTGCGGTTGTTGACCCGCACCACATAGCTGCCGCGGGGAATGCCGAGCGCTTCCATGGTGTCGGCGGCCATCATGCACATCTCGGCGTCGGCGGCGGGCGAAGCCGAGCCCACCGTGTCGGCGTCGAACTGCATGAACTGGCGGAAGCGGCCGGGGCCCGGCTTCTCATTGCGATAGACATAGCCCTCGCGGTAGCTGCGATAGGGTTTCGGCAGTGAATCGAAATTCTCGGCAACGTAGCGCGCCAGCGGCGCGGTCAGGTCGTAGCGCAGCGAGATCCACTGCTCGTCGTCGTCCTGGAACGAGAACACGCCCTCGTTCGGCCGGTCCTGGTCGGGCAGGAATTTGCCGAGCGCGTCGGTGAACTCCATCGCCGGGGTTTCCACCGGCTCGAAGCCGTAGCGCTCATAGACGTCGCGGATTTTGGCGACCATCGCCCGCGTCGCTGATATCTCGGCAGGCCCGCGATCGGCGAGCCCGCGCGGCAGGCGGGCGCGAAGTTTCTGGGGTTTTTTGGGTTTTTCGGCCATGGGCGGGTTGGTACCAGCCGAGGCGCGATGCGGCAACCGGGCTTGCTTCGCCCCCTCTCCCGCTCTTGCGGGGGAGGGCTGGGGTGGGGGTGACGCGGGCGCCGGTGTTTGCGGATTTCCCCCACCCCGGCCCTCCCCCGCGAGCGGGAGAGGGAGA
>JBAQER010000427.1:0-16972 GCA_049286845.1 Bradyrhizobium sp. | reverse complement strand
GTCTCGATTGTCGTGGAAGATCACGAGATCGACAAATACGTCATCAATCCCAAGCTGGCGGCCCGGTCATCGTCTCCGGACGTCACGGGGACGTCGATGCCGTATTGGCCGTCCTACGCGGAGATCACTCCGGCCGCCCGGAGGGCATTCCTGGATTGGATGTCCGGTGGTCGTCAAGGTGCGACCTACGGGGTAGGGCACGTGTTCCTGTTCTTCTACGGTCTGGAACACCGTCAGTTCATCGACCGGGATCTCGCCAGTACACCGCGGATGGTCGCAGAGGTAGAACGCCTCCTGTCCGTCTACGGAGACAGCCATTCCTTTCGCGGCTACGCCAAGACCTTTCTGGATTTTTCGCGTTGCGCGGCCGGAATACCGCTTGAGGTGCCGCAGCCATCGGCCGAACGGTCGGGATCGTCCGAGATCGACGTTGCCGTGCGACTGCACCTGGGAAGACGGCTTACCCAATCCAGAACGATCCTGTCCGAAGACGCGTTGCTTTGGGTGCTGGCCCTGCCGGATGTCTATCTTCGGACTGCCGCCGTCCGGTGTTTCGACGAATTTGTGGCGCTGTGGCACATCCGCTTTCGGACGAGATTCCCCGAGGGTCTGACAGTCGTGGTCAAAGGCAACATCAGATTGACGTATCGCGCCGCGAGCGGCGTCTTCGAGGTCGAGGTTCATGGCCTTCACGAAAACTACCCGGACATCTGCAAGGTCGCCACTTCCCCCGAGCCGTTGAGGCAGCTTGTCCAGGATTGCACCGAAGAGCTCGATGGGTTCAGCCGGTTGGTAGGTAGGCGACCGGAAGTTCGGAATTCCGTGCAGAGTGCGATGCTGTTGCCGGACGAACTACTGAAGGACCCGGACTTCGGTGCGCTCCACCAGTTTAACCAGCGTTTGGCGGAGCTGATGGGTGAACACAACCGCGCAAGTACCAAGATGCGCGACATGCTTAAATTGGCCGAGTTTGACTTGCCCGAGAATGGCAAGGTTTCGCCTGCCCTGGCCGATCAACTGGGGCAGGCTTTGGACCGCATCGACGTGGCAATCGAACCGGATCGACGTTTCGGAGGCGGAGCCCCGCAGCTCGACGACCAAGTGTTCGTCTTTAAGGCCGCCGGCGGCGGTCCAGTCGATCCGGAGCGGGCGCCTTATAGATCGATGAAGGCCCAGGTCGAAGTCGCTGTTTTAGCGGCGGCTTCCGATGGCGAAGCATCGAGCGAGGAGCTGCAGCGGGTCATTGCGGCAATCAAGGGCGGCAAGGATCTCAGCGGCGTCGAACGAGCTCGTTTGATCGCGTTCGCCGTGACTATTTTTAATAGTCCACCAAAGCAGGCACGCGTCATGAAACGGCTGGCCGAAAGAAGCGAGGCCGAACGGGAGGCGATCGCCAATGCCGCCGTCGCGGTCGTTGGCGGAGCCGATAGCGTCAACCCAGGAGAGGTGAAGTTCTTGGAGCGCCTTCACAAGGCGCTCGGGCTGCCCAAGGAGCGTGTCTATTCCGAACTCCATCGCGCTTCACCCAGATCGGATGAGCTGGTCGCGATTACGCAGGAACGGCGCGAAGCCGGAATCCCCATCCCCAAAAAGGCCGAGGTCGAGGTCCCGGGCGTGCTAGGGGGCGTGAAGATCGACGCAGGTCGATTGGCGCGCACGCAGCGGGAAACTGAGGCAGTATCGGAACTCCTCGCGAACATCTTCGAAGAAGAAGCTGCACCGGTGCCCGTAACGCCGTCCCCGGGGTCGTTGGCCGGGGCGATAGCGTTCGAGGGACTGGACAAGCCGCACGCTGAACTGGTCGAACTCATCGAATTGATGGGCACCATCTCGCGATCCGAATTCGATCAGCGGGCACGCGAAATGAAGTTGCTTTCTGACGGCGCGCTGGAGCGGATCAACGATTGGTCCTTTGACCATTTCGAGGAACCGCTACTTGAAGATGGCGACGATATCGTGATGGTACCGCATCTGCGGGGACGACTCGCCGAACTTAGAGAGACGACGGCATGACGAAAGCACCCAAGACGATCAAGCCGAAGGAGCGGGACACGATCATCCAGGCACTGAGTGCCGGCGTCGTGCCCCGTGTCGGTCTGCCGTACATACAGGTAGGCCGAGCCGCGGAGATCGCCGCGTTGCTGCGCGACGTCGATCGGATCGCCGACGGAGGAGCCGCGGTTAGGTTCGTGATCGGCGAGTATGGTGCCGGCAAGACATTCTTCGCCAACTTGATCCGGTTGATTGCGCTCGAGCGAAAATGCGTAACGGTTCATGCGGATCTTGCTCCCGATCGGCGGATACACGCAAGCGGTGGGCAGGCAAGGGCGCTTTATTCCGAAGCGGTACGGAACATGGCGACACGGACCAAACCGGAAGGCGGGGCGCTGGCGGGCGTCGTGGAGCGTTTGGTAACCGACGCCGTGAAGGAAGCCGGTGAGCGTCAGGTCTCGGTCGAAAACATCATCGACCAGAAGCTGGCTCCCATCCAGGAGTTCGTCGGTGGATACGATTTCGCGACCGTCCTGAAGGCGTACTGGCGGGGAAGCGAGAATTCCGACGAAGGATTGAAGGTCTCCGCCCTGCGATGGCTACGGGGCGAATTTTCAACGAAGACGGAGGCTCGCCAGGCGCTCGGCGTGCGCACGATAATCGACGACGACAGCGTGTACGATTCACTCAAATCGCTGGCATGCCTGACCAAGGTCGCCGGTTATGCCGGACTTCTTGTCATGTTCGACGAGATGGTCAACATCTACAAACTGCAGAGTTCCCAGTCGCGAAACCAGAACTTCGAGCAGATCCTCCGTATCGTGAACGACTCCCTTCAGGGCAACACCGCGAATATCGGCTTCGTGATGTGCGGTACGCCCGAATTTCTGATGGATACCAGGCGGGGGCTGTACAGCTACGAAGCGCTTCAGTCCCGACTGGCCGAAAACCGGTTCGCGGCCGGGGGGCTTGTCGACTTGTCCGGTCCCATCATCAAGCTCCAGAGCCTCACCCCCGAGGATCTTCTGGTTCTGTTGTCCAACATCCGGATGGTCTTCGCGGCCGGCGAACCTTCGCGATTTCTGGTTCCGGACGAGGCATTGACCGCATTCATGGATCACTGCAATCGCCGCATCGGCGAGGCATACTTCCGTACGCCCCGAACGACGGTGAAGGCGTTCGTGCAGATGCTGGCTGTTCTCGATCAGAATCCCGGTGCGAAGTGGCAGGAATTACTGGGGGACGTGCAAATCACCGCGGACGATCATGCGCAAGACGACATCGTCCACGGCGACGGTGCGCAAACTGGAGACGGCGATGACCTCACCAGCCTCCGCATCGGGACTTGATGCCGCCTACCATCGGCTGCATCCTAAGATTCAACGTTGGATCCGCGATCAAGGTTGGGACGAATTGCGCGAGATTCAAGCGCGAACGATCGTCTCTGTTCTCGAAGGAGACCGCGATATCCTGATCGCAGCGACGACGGCCGCCGGAAAGACCGAAGCAGCATTCTTGCCGATAATGACGTCGATTGCCGACCGCAAGCAAGCGGGCTTCTCGGCTCTCTACATCAGCCCGCTCAAGGCACTCATCAACGACCAGTTTCGCCGTCTGGAAGAGCTGTGCGAGAGCATGGAGATCCCGGTCGTTAAATGGCATGGCGACGCGCCCCAGGCGGAAAAGAAGAAGGCGCTGGCAAGGCCGGATGGCATTGCATTGATCACGCCGGAATCGATCGAGGCGATGTTCACTCGTCGGCCGGCGGACGCGCGGCGCTTGCTGGGTTCGGCGGACTTCATCGTAATCGACGAGGTGCATTCGTTTCTTCAGGGGCCGAGGGGGCTCCATGTCGCGAGCCTGCTTCGGCGCATCGACGCCATGACGGCCAAGCCGGCTCGGCGGGTGGGGCTGTCGGCCACGATTGGTGATCTCAGGCAGGCAGCCGCGTGGCTGCGGCCGACAGATCCCGACCGCGTCGAGATACTCGAGGCGAAGTCGGATACGCCAGAATTGCGTCTTCAGGTCAGAGGATATGTCGAGCCGCCTGACCTGGACGACCCGGATCATGCGGAAGGAGGAGCGGGCACCGAAGACGACGTGCCGAAACGGATTGCGCTGGATTCGATTGCGGACCATCTGTTCGAGACGCTGCGCGGAACGAACAATCTCGTTTTCGGCGGATCCCGCAGAACCGTCGAGTCGGCCGCCGATCGGCTCAGGCGTCGGTGCGACAAATCCAATGTCCCCAATGAGTTCTATCCACACCACGGAAGTCTTTCCAAAGTTCTTCGCGAAGAGTTGGAAGAACGGCTGAAGGACGGCAAGCTGCCGACGACTGCAGTGTGTACGTCGACCCTCGAACTGGGAGTCGATATTGGTTCGGTGAAGTCGGTGGCGCAGATCGGAGCGCCTCGCTCCTTGTCATCCTTGCGGCAAAGGTTGGGTCGGACCGGCAGGCGTCGGGGGACGCCATCGGTCCTGCGCATCTACCTCCGAGAACCGAACATCGATCAGAAGTCCGGGATACTGGATCGCCTTCGTCCCAATACGATCAGGTCGGTTGCGGTCGTTCGCCTGCTGTTGGCCGGGTTCGTCGAACCTGCGGGAGCCGTTCCGGAGGTGGCTTCGACGTTGGTCCATCAAATACTTTCGGTGATCGCAGAACGCGGCGGGATCCGTCCAAAGCCGCTTTTTGACCTGTTGTGCGGACCTGGACCGTTTTCGTCGATCAGTTCCTCGGACTTCGCGGGTCTGCTCCGGCACCTGGCGATCAAGGAAATTCGGTTTATCGAGCAGGCCCCGGACGGCACTTTGATGTTGGGGCAGGAGGGAGAGAAGACGGTTCAATCCCGTAGCTTTTTCGCAGTGTTCGAATCCGGAGAAGAATGGCGCCTTACCGTCGGCGGACGAACGCTCGGAACGTTGCCTATCACCTATCCAGTTCACAAGGACGGCCTCGTCGTGTTCGCTGGGCAGCGATGGATCGTGCAGGATCTGGACGAGCAGACGAAGACTCTCGTGGTGGCGCCACACCCGGGCGGCGTCGTGCCGCGTTTTGAGCCATCGGGCGGAGAGCCAGCACACGATCGCCTGATCGCCGAGATGCGTGCCGTTTATCTCGCTCACGATGTTCCGCCCTACCTCGACGACAAGGCTCGGGAGTTGCTGGCCGAGGGCAGGGAGACCTTCCGTCAACTAAAACTCGAGCGGCAGTCCTTGGTCGCCGAGAACCGTGATGTGCATATCTTTCTCTGGAAGGGATCGCAGGCAACCGCCGTCTTCAGCGCCGCGCTTGCCATGGCGGGACTCAAATCCGGCGTGCATGACCTGGGTGTGTCCGTCTCCAAGATCAAGGGAAGCGAGCTGGTGCCCATTCTCCAAAAGCTAACTGGGATGGGCGCTATCGACCCGGCGACCGTTGCGG
Source organism: Bradyrhizobium sp. (assembly GCA_049286845.1). GTDB lineage: Bacteria > Pseudomonadota > Alphaproteobacteria > Rhizobiales > Xanthobacteraceae > Bradyrhizobium. Next base: position 11,553 of record JBAQER010000427.1, on the reverse strand, counting down.
AGTTCGTGGCGAACATCCAAGCCGGCAAGTTCAGGGAAGTTGTCCCCGAGGGCCTTGCGCGTGCGCTGTGGGCCCGACGAAATGCCGCTGTGGTCGGCGGCATTGCGTCGATGGCAGAAAATCTAACTTGGGCCGTTGCGTGATGGCTTTCTGAGACCAGCAGGATAGACTTCGAGGATACAGGCAAAAACAAACAAATTCGGCTACGCCTTCATCGGTTTTATCTTACCGTCGCGCGATTTTATAGCTGCCTTCGACTTGGTATCAGCTTCATCGAGGCACGCCGTGAAAGCTGCCAGGTGCTTCTCGCATTCCGTCGGTTCAGCCAAAGCTCCGCCTTTTCCCGTCGGGCGATCATGACCAGTATAAGATGAGACTTCGGACATCCCAAAATAGACCTGGCTGACGAGGTCATCGTCTATTACGGCTTCCTTCAGACGTAGTGTCTGCACCTGCGGCTGAAAACGAGAGATAACCTGGGCGAATAATCGCTCCTCGATGAATTTTTCCCAAGTCTCCCGTAGCCGGTCATAGAAGAAGCGCAGCTGGGCTTCGTAGTCCGGGTTTGCATCCGTGTGCATCTTCTTCAGCCGGGCTATTTGCTCGGTGAGCCATTGGCGGCGCCCGGCCAGATGCTTGGCTAACCAGGGCTCCCCGTCGGGATCAAGCGAGCCAAAGCCATTGGGGCCTCGCCGAATTCCCAGAACGCGAATCGGCGTGTGATTTTTCGTCGCGTGGTATCGGGCTTCGGACAGGAAGACCAGGTCGTGAGTAAAGACGATAACTTGCCGGTCCTGGGCCTCGGCTACCAGCCGTTCTGCTACCTTCTCGCGGCGCACATGATCCAGTGACGACACAGGGTCGTCGATCACGATGGCATCTTTGCCCGGATACATTTTCAGTTCGGCCATGAACGCGGCGAGGGCCACAGCGCGATGCTCGCCTTCGCTCAGCACGGCGGACGTGTCTGCGGCGAGAGTCGCACCGTTCAGCTTGATGCTGTGCTTGATCACCGCTTTCGACGTGCGGTCGGAGAGGTTGATGGGGATTGATGTAATTCCCAACTGCTTTTGTTCATCGACCAGCGCGGCCGAAAGCGCCTCGGTGACATGGGTTTTAAGAAGCTTGCTGCCTTGATCCGAGATGTCCTTGGTCGCGCAGGCCTTCAACGCCGTCTGCAACTTCGCGATCTGCTGATAAATGTCGATACGGCGTTTCAACTCGGCATGATTGTCATGAAGGGTCTTTCGTCCCGAGAGTTCGGCGTGTTCTTTGCGGAGGGCATCCGCCGCCCCGGTATCCGCGCTTGCGAGTGCCTTGGCATCCTTGGCCGCCGCCGTCAGTGACACGATTTCGGCGCGCAACTGCGCATCGGGGTTGGTCGGCAACGCTGCCGATGTGGCTTCGTTGTCGAGAAGCGCTTGGCGACGCTTGAGAAGTGCGTCGCGATAGGCCGTGCTGTCATCGACGAGCTGTTTGACGCGGGCCGCAAGGGTGTCCCGCGCTTCCGCAGCCAGTTCGACGATCGGAAGAGTAACGGGGCGGATGGCAAGGAGGGCGGCATCCCTTGCGCCTTCAGCGGCGGCTGCCTTTGCGTTCATCGCGCCGGTCACAAAACTTGCGAACCGCGTAAACCGGTCCTGGGCATCCGCGTCGAGGGTTTGCTGGCACAAAACGCATTGCGCGTCGGGTTTGACGACAGGGAAAGCTTCGCCGGGAAAGGCGTGCAGTTCGGAATATGCTTTGGCTGCATCAAACATGACGCGCCACGGACCTTCGCCGACGCCCTTCAAAGGGTCTTTTGCGAATGCGGCAGATGCGCTTGCGGTGGATTGCTCCCTGAGATCCTGCGCATTCATTTTCAGGGCGAGAATTTCAGCGACTTTCGGATCTGCTAGCGCCATTGATGCCTTCGCGATGCCGTTGGCATAAGCCTCAACAGCGGCGGCGATACGCTCAAGCCGTTGCGCCTCTGCCATGGGGTCCTTCAACATCCCGGCGAGATCGGTCAGCCGCTTGAGGTCGGCGTCGGCCCAGGCTGTAGCGGCCGCAAGGTCGCTCTCCTTTTTCTTGCTAAGCTCTGAAACGAATTTCTCTGATGTGGTGCCGACGGGGATAGGAGGCAGAACGCCCAGCAACTGCTTTTCAAGCGCGTCGTTTTCCTCCTTCAGCCGCGCGCGAAGCTTATCGCACAGCTGGGCAAGTTTCTCGAAGCAGTCGAGATTGTGCGGAATGATTTCAAGGCGATTTTCGCCATCGACATGAATGCTGGCGCATTTGCTGTCGAAAATGGCGAGTCTGCTGAGAACGTCCGCGGAGGGTTTGCCGTCGTCCAGCCATTGTACGGGAGGTTGGGCTGTTTTCCCTTCATGCAAGGTGAAGCGTGCGCTCGCCGGAGACTTTGCCTTTCCGGCCGAATAGACGTCAGGGAGAATGTTCTCGTCGTCGCGTGCGCGGCCGGCCTTTTTGAGTATCCGAATGAACCCGGACTTTCCGCTGCCGTTGTCGCCATAAATCAGCGTCAGACCCTCGGCCGACAGCGAAAGGGCTGCGTCCTTCGAAAGACGGTTCACGTTCGTTATCGCGTCTAGCTCGACGAGCCTGAGACTTGTGGCCGAGCTTGACCGGATAGGAAGATGTTTCTTGTCGAGGGGGTCGACGATCAACGTCGATTTAACAACGTCATGCGCTGCCTTGAGCAATTCAAGACACTCGTCTTCATCGGCTTTCGCAAACGGCTTGGTCAAAAGGCGCCGCAGCGCGTCTTGTCGCCAGCCAGGTTGGCCTTTAGCCCACGAAAGTATTTCCTCGGACGGTTGCGGTATTGCCATGTGCGTAGAATATCCTGAAACAATAGATTAGCAACTAATGGTGGTAAAACTGATCTGATGCTAACAAAGATAAACAGTCCGACTATCGGAGGCCTCAGCCGACGGCAGCGGCGGGCATTGGCGTAACCTGGTCGCCCGCAGCGGCCTGACCCGGCAGGGTGATTGTCGAAACCGTGGTCCCCAGAGCCCGGTTCGCAACATCAATCAGGTGCTCATGGTGCGTGAAGAACAGTACCTGCGTTTTTCGGGCGAGTTCGCCAAGAACCCGAAAACCTGCCGCAGCCCTGTCGTCGTCGAAATTAATGAAAAGATCGTCGGCGATAAAAGGCAACGGCGGGGCGTGATCGAGATAATCTTCGATGGCGGCGACCCTCAGCGCCAAAAAAAGCTGGTCCGCGCTCCCGGTGCTCATGCCGGTCACTGACACGCTTTTGCCGTCATGGCGCATACCTGCCAGACGCGCATTGTCATTCTGGTCAAATTCCAGCTGAAGGTCTGTGAAGGAGTTGCCGGTCAGGATTGAGAACAATTGGCCAGCGCGCTGAAGAAGAGGGGCCTGTTTTTCACGGCGGTAGCGGTCGATGGCCCATTGAAGCAAAATAGCGGTGGACCGGAGCCGGACATACTGTTCGGCAATGTCCTTCATTTCAGCCAAGGCGGATTGGCGATCTGCAGCGGCGCGGGCCGCTCCGTCGTCACCGCCGACGGCTTCGAACGACTGGCGTGCGGCAATCTGGGATTGCCTCGCTTCCATCAGGCGTTCGCGCAAGGATTGGATTTCCTGGCTCGTTGTTTCTTCTCGTGCGGCCAGCTGGTCGGGATCGGCTGTCGCACATTCATCAGCGAGTTCGGCGACTGATAGTCCATCGCCATCATCTGCAAGCGCACCCGTGAGGGTGTCAAATTCGTGGCGCAGCGCTCGCATTTGATCTGAGCGATCTATGGCAATGCGCAGTGCCTCGACGGTGTTGACGGCAGCGGCCTCTTGCAACTGGTCAATAATTCGGCGCGCGCCAACGCGGGACTTATGGCTCTCGTCCACTTTTTGTTGCTGGGTGGATAGCGTCGCTTCCTTGTCGGCGATGAGTTCACAAACGCGTTTGGCGTCGGCAACACGGCGTTCCAGTTCAAGAACGGCGTCATCAGGGTCCGTTTCGACCAGTTGTGGGGCAATTGCCTGAACCAGCTCGTTCACTTCCAGTTCGTAAGCGGTAATGTCTCTTTCGATTTTCTCGATGCGCTCTTGCTGTAGCTCGGTAATCTTCGCAGCGACTTCGCGCATGTCATCGAAAACATTGAGCTGGATGGCAAGACTTTCGGGAACGGATGCGGGGTTGAGCCCTAGGGATGTCAGCGCGGATGATGATTGCGCCTGCCATTCAGAAAAACGGCTTTCGGCAACTTGAAGGGATTTCTGTTTACGCTCCGTGTCAGTGTTACCTTTCTTCATAGAGGTTTCGAGAGTCCGCTTTGCCTCGGTGTCCTTCTCATGTCGTCTATAAATTGCAGCAGCAAGCTCGATCAGAATGCGAAGCGGTTGGGAAGCAAGGATCTGAATATTTTCTCCGAGGGAGCCGAGTTCCTTGCACAGAAGGGTCTTGGATTCTTCCTCTTCAGATCGATGCGCTGACGCCTGGCTTTCCGCGGCGGTTTTACGGTCGGCGGACTGAACGATCTGAGAGCGAATTTCGATCCACTCGAGCATTTCATCCGGTGAAAGTGGGGAAGGGCCACCCTTCTTCCAAAGAGCCTGCCATGAGCTATCGAGCTTTCCTTGCTCCGCGCCAAGGGCGTCATGCTCGGCGCGAAGTGTGGTCAGGAGTTCCTGCTGTTCCGAAATTTGGCGGGAAATTTCAGCAAGCAGGGCCGTCGCCTCGGCCTTCTCATATCGTCTGTCCGCGGCCTCATCGACCCGTTGAATGGCCCCCTCATAGACGCTCGTCAGCGTGCCGTCGAATTGATAGACATGAATCTCGGTATCCGTAACCGGGACCTGCTCCACATATTTCCGGCGAATAATCGACCAGCCAAGATCGCGGTGTTCGCGCAATTTCTGGAATTCGTCGGGCGGTACAGCGTGCTCGCTCGTGGCGACGCGGGTATATGCCTTGTTATGCCGGGCAAGCTCCTGTTCCGTGGAACGGATGCGTTCGTCGCAGGACTGTTTACGGCGTTCGAAATCGCGCACGGTATCGCGATGAGATTGGACAGCGTCTTTCCGGGGTACGGTCATCAATATGAGTTCATCCACCGAAGCAACCGGCGGGCGCAAGGTCCTCAGGAGCCGTTCGCACCCGGCAACCGCATCCTTTGCCTCGCGGTCGGCGGCGGCGATTCTGCCGCCAACATCGCCCGCTTCGCGGCCCGCCTTGATGATTGCACCCAGCGTCGAAATATCCGCGGGCGACGCTGTATCGCTGAGCTGCCGCGCAAGGTCAGAGGTTTTTTCTTCGGCCTCGGCGACTGCGGCTTTGGCACTATCGACCGCTGAATTCAGTTCACCGCGCAAATTCAACAGAGACCGAGCGCTCGTCAGCTTCGGCCGGGTAGGAATGCGGCGCATGATCGTGTTGTTGTCTTCTGCCTCCCATTCGAGTTCGGCGGCAAGCCGCGCTAACTGGGCCTCGGCGCTCGCCAGCTCCGTGCGTCGTTTGGGCAGGTCGGTCCTGCCAAGGCGTATTTGAATGCGACGCTCGTGCAGCCGGGCAATATCCTGCGCCCGGACCAATAGCGGCTCTTCGTATGAGAGAGCCGAGCGTTCCTTTTGAAGCTTTTCAATTTCTTCCGTCATCGTTTCGATGCGGGTGTTCGCGGTCCCGTCATCTCTGATGGCTTCATTCAGCGCAGCTGCCGCGCCCTCGGGAAGAAGAATTATGTCTCCCAATGCTTCGATTTCGTTGGCAAGTTGGGCCCGTTTGCGAACATCACGAAATACACGGCGAACGCGGTTGAGCTTACGCAGCTCTGCTGACTTGCTTTCGATACCGGATTCTAGGCCGCTGTAGGCCGAATCCGCGTCTGCAAGGGCGGTTTTCAGCTCCTGCCACTTTGTCGCGGTGATGGTATGGTCTCGCAGAGAAGCATCCGCGGCCTTTAGCTTGTCGTCGGCCTGATAGTATTTTCTGTGCGCGGCGCGGCGGCTTGCCCACAGTGTATCCGCTTCTTCATCAATCGCCTTGCGGCGGTCTCGCAGTCCGACAATGCCGGCGCCCGCCGAGAACAGCATCTGGCCGACGTCATCCTGGGCTTGAAGGATTTCCTGTCCGCCGGTTTTCAGGCGTTCGTGGTCAAGACAGAACATCCTCGTGAAGAAAGCCCTGTCGGCTCCGGCAAGCATCTCCGCGAGTGCGGCGTCACCGGCAGGAAGGGGCGTGCCGTTCTTGTCGAGAAGCGTGTCGCGATTTCCTTTGCGTCGCCGGACTTCCAATGTCTCGGCACCACTCTCCAGCAACGCGCCCACCCGCATGGAATTATAGTCGTGAAGGAAGTTGCGGGTGGAATTATGCGGGATTCCGAAAAGCAGGTCTTCGACAGCCGAGAGAGCCGTGGATTTTCCGGCCTCGTTCGGGCCATAGACGACATGAATGTCCGGCTGGGCCGCAGGCAGATGGAAGTCGGTATCGGTAAAATGGCCGTATCTGAGCAAGTCGAGGCGGCGGATGCGCATGGTTACATCCCTTCCGCGGCAAGGCGTGTTGCAAGGTCGCGGCCGATGCGGTCCATCAGGCTCTTGTAATTGCCATCCGAAACGTCTTTGAGCGCGCCATCTTCAAGCTCAACGCGAAGCTCATGAGGTAGCTTCCTAACCAGTTCGCCAATCGCAGTTTCCATCTGCTCGACTAGTTGGGAATCGGTGGGCGCCTGCTCGATGATCCTTTGAAGATCGCCCAGCGCGTCAGCACGCAAAGCCCCTGCGGGATTGCTGGCAGGCTCGGTTTTAATGGCGACCCGCTCGATCCAGGCGGCTTCCTCGCCAAGCGACAGAGCCGATGACCGCGCCTCGGCCGTGATCTGCTCAACCGACGACAACAACTGGCCGTGAAGTTCAGTTTTCCCCGTCAGTTCAATGCGACATGCGAGCAAGCGTCCCTCGGCGTCGGTCTTCACTGCATGTACGATTGCATCGCGGATGCGATCGACGACATCAGAGGCATTGCTGCTGCCTTCTGCAGAAACCTGAATAAGCGCCCAGCGCACAACGTCGGCATGGATCGAGGTAATGTCTTCGATCTCGCCGTCCTGCACTGAAACAAGGGACGCGCCCTTCGGGCCGGTTTCACGGATGTGCCGTCCCTGAAGATTGCCGCAAAAGACGACGTATGGTTCGCGGTGAAGGATGGCGCCCTGATGGACATGCGCTAAGGCCCAGTAGTCATATCCCTTGTTGACGAGTTCATCGATGCTGCATGGCGCGTAGTTCAAATGACCGCCCATGCCGCCGAGACCGGTGTGGAGCAGCCCAATGTTGAATAAACCGGCCAAGGGCAGCGGGTAGCCGGGTACAAGGTTCTCGCTTACGTCCCGCTGTTTGAAGCTCTGGCCATGAAGTGCAACGCCGAGATCGTCCAACTTGAACGTCTGCGCTTTTCGTGACGAAAACACCTTCACGTTGTCAGGCAGGACGAGGCGACGTGTGATCTGGCTTTCGGCGTCGTGGTTGCCGTAGATCAGATAGACCGGGATCTGGGCGCCTGCGAGGCGGCCCATCTGCCTTACGAAGTACAGCCCCGTATGATAATCGCGCCAGTCGCCGTCATAAAGATCGCCTGCGATGATGACGAAGGAAACCTCCTCCTTGATTGCCGCATCCACTAAGTTTGCCAGTGCTTGGCGCGTCGCCGTTCGAATGAGCTCTGCTGCAGGTCCTTCCTGACCCGCAAGGCCTTTGAGGGGACTGTCGAGATGAATATCTCCGGTATGCAAAAAACGAAAACTGGGCAATGCCCCTCTCCCCAAAGATGGCGCTGGATTTTCGATCGGCCGTACGACAGCGATGCCGCTCGCGACGGGCAACGTTAAGTTGGCCCGTTAACGAGTGGCGAAATTACGACACAACCTATCATAGATTCGAACAGAAGCAGAAGGGGAGCGGATTGTGGTGATCAAGTCAAATATCCCCGAGGAAACCCTCGCTTTCTATCGCGAGAATAGCTCAACGAGGGCTGACGACAGCTATTCAGACTGGCGAGCGTGGGTCGGACTAAGCCGCTAGTCCAGGACGACTGCGCAATGGGCTGGGATCGCTCCGACTAAAGTTTGTTAACGGTCCGGCGCTTCCCTGCGGGACCGGGCTCTCGTGAACCGAGCCGCTGACGCGTCTCGGCCTTTCGGCTTCGATCCCTTGCGCAAATCATGTGTCGCTCGCCGGAGGCTCTCGCGTTAGGGGCCGCCGTCATTTCATGCCGGCGCCGCTATCACTTCCCCGAACGCGGGTGCCTTGTTAACCGGTCTCGCGACTGCACTCGGTCGCGGGTCCCGCCGTCATTTCATGCCGGCGTCGCTATCACTGCCCCGCGCCGGGTGCCTTTACCTTTACCTCCGCTTCGCTCCGTGCCCTTCGGGCTTCCATCCCTGACGCAAAGACAGCCGTGCGGACGCGCATTCCGTTTTCCTGAAGTGCGTGTCGCGTCACCGCCGCTGAGAGTGAGAGTGCGGACCGGGTCTGCCGCGACGGGTTGAAGGTCGGAGGAGAGGCTTCCGGCGGCCCGTCGCGGAGAACCGCGATGTCTGGACATACCGCCCGAGTTCGCGCCGGCAACGACCGCGCGAGCCTTTACACCGAAATCACCGACAAGATCATCGCCGAGCTGGAGGCTGGCCGTATCCCGTGGGTGCAGCCATGGGGGACGGCGGCGCTCAAGGCGCCGCTCGCGATGCCGCGCAACGCGTCGACGCAGCGCGGATATTCCGGGATTAATGTGCTGATCCTATGGGGTGCCGTTATCGAGCACGGCTTTTCCGGACAGAGCTGGCTCACTTTTCGCCAGGCGCTCGGGTTTGGCGGCCATGTCAGGAAGAACGAGCGTGGAACGACCGTCGTCTATGCCGATCGCTTCACGCCGGACGACGAACGCCGCCGCGCCGCGGAAACCGGTGAGGAGCCGGGCGCCATCCCGTTTCTCAAACGTTTTACTGTCTTCAACACGGACCAGTGCGACGGCTTGCCCGAGGAGGTTACGGCGTCGGCTGTCCCGCCGCCGCTAGGTCAGATTGAACCGCGTGCCGAGGCGCTGATTGCAGCCACCGGCGCGGATTTCCGCATCGGCGGGGGCCGCGCCTACTACAACACGACCAGCGATTTCGTGCAGGTGCCGCCGCCAGCGGCTTTTTTCGAGCCGATCAACTGGCACCGCACGGCCTTCCACGAGCTCGGTCATTGGACCGGCGCCGCCTGCCGACTCAAGCGTGATCACTCCGGGTCGCTCGGCTCGAAATCTTACGCGCGCGAGGAACTGGTTGCGGAGATGGCGGGCGCGTTCGTCTGCGCTTCGCTCGGCATCGCTCCGACCGTACGTCACGCCGACTATATCGGTTCCTGGCTGGAGGTGCTTCGTGAGGACAACCGCGCCGTCGTGCGCGCGGCGAGTGCGGCCTCGAAAGCGACCGATTTCCTGCTCGCCTTCCTGCCGCCCGCGATCGACGCCGTCGCAGAGGACAGCGAGGAGGCCGCGTGATGAATCGGCCCACCGTTTCGGCATTCGGTCGCTGCGGTGCCTCGGAGAGTGAGAGGGATGATGTGTTTTCACGACGGGTTGAAGGTCGAGAGAGAGTCTCCGGCCGCCCGTCGTGGAGAATCCGACATGGCAAACGCCGTTCAGAAGATCAAACTCAGTCCATCGCGCGACATCCCCCTCAACCAGCTGGTCTTGAGCCAGTCGAACGTCCGGCGCGTGAAGGCCGGCGTCTCGATCGAGCAACTGGCGGAGAGCATTGCTCTGCGCACCTTGCTGCAAAGCCTGAGTGTCCGGGCGGTCGTCGATGCCGACGGCCAGGAGACCGGCATGTTCGAGGTGCCGGCCGGCGGCCGGCGCTACCGCGCCCTCGAGCTGCTGGTGAAGCAGAAGCGGATGGCAAAGACGCAGCCTGTCCCCTGTGTGGTCCGGGATGCCGGTAACGCCGAAGACGATTCCTTCGCTGAGAATGACGAACGCATCGGTCTGCATCCGCTCGATCAGTTCCGCGCGTTTCAAAGTTTGCGCGACGGTGGAATGAGCGAAGAGGAGATTGGTGCCCGCCACTTTGTGACGCTGGCGATTGTCAAGCAGCGCCTGCGGTTGGCCTCAGTCTCGCCGAAGCTGCACGACGTCTATGCGGAAGATGGCATGACGCTCGAACAGCTCATGGCCTTCTCCGTAACCGCCGACCAGGTGCGACAGGAGCAGGTGTGGGACAATGTGAGCCGCTCTCAACTCGATGAGCCGTACCAGATCCGGCGGATGCTGACGGAGAATACCGTCCGCGCCTCCGACCGCCGCGTCCAATTCATCGGGCTCGATGCCTATGAGCAGGCCGGCGGCGCTGTTATGCGCGATCTGTTCGAGCACGACGATGGCGGCTGGCTGCGGGACGTACCGTTGCTCGATCGTCTCGTCACCGAGAAGCTGAAGGTGGAGGCCGAAACCATTGCGGCCGAGGGCTGGAAGTGGATCGCAGTGGCGGTGAACTTCCCCTATGGCCACACCGACGACCTCCGCGAGCTGGACGGCGTGCCGTCCGATTTAACCGATGAGGAGCGCGCGACGATCGATGCGCTCAAGACCGAGTCCGACAAGCTCGAGGCTGACTATCAGGACGCCGACGAACTGCCGGACGAGGTCGATCAACGGCTCGGGGAGATCGAGACTGCGCTGTCCGCCTTCGAAACGCGGCCGGCGATCTACGATCCCTCCGACATCGCCCGCGCCGGCGTTTTCGTCAGCATCGATGACGAAGGTGTCCTGACGGTCGATCGCGGCTATGCCCGGCCCGAAGACGAAGCGCCTGTCGTCGTCGATGCGGAGGCGGAATCCACTGTCGGTGGCGAGACGACTGACGGGGAGGAGGCCGAGATCTCGGTTCGGCGCGCGGTCATCACTGTCGGCGGTGCTCCGGTCGAACCTGAAGATGACGAGGACGACGCCATCAAGCCGTTGCCGGACCGGCTCATCACCGAGCTGACCGCACATCGGACATTGGCGCTCCGTAATGCGCTGGCGGGCAATCCGGCGGTGGCCTTCGCTGCGGTGTTGCACAATTTCGTGCTGGCGACGTTCTATCGCTTCGCGACATCGAACGGTTGCCTGGAGATTGCCGTCCGCTCACCGACTCTCCCGCCGCAAGCGCCGGGGCTGAATGACAGCGCTTCGGCCAAGGCGATCGACATTCGCCATGATGCGTGGAAGGTGCGATTGCCCAAGGAGGAGGGCGACCTCTGGGATGCGCTGATTGCGTTCGACGCAGCCGAGCAATCGTCCTTGTTCGCGCATTGCGCCTCGTTCGGCGTCAACGCGCTCTATGAGCCGGCCAATCGCAACAATGTAGGCCGCGTCTCCGCGCATGGCGTTCGCCACAGGCTCGACCAGGCCGACGTCCTGGCGCGCGCTGTCGGCCTCGACATGGTCGCGGCAGGCTGGACGACGAGCGTCGACAATTATCTCGGCCGGGTCACCAAGCCCCGCATTCTCGAAGCGGTGCGCGAGGCCAAGGGCGAACCGTCCGTGCAGCTCATCGACCACCTCAAGAA
>JBAQER010000426.1:0-3098 GCA_049286845.1 Bradyrhizobium sp. | reverse complement strand
GTTCACCACTTACCTCGTGCACTCGCAGGACATCCCGAAATTCATGGCCTGGCGCCTGCGCGAATTCCCGAAGCTGTTCCCGGACGGCAAGTACCCGCCCAACACCCTGCTGATCATCGATCGCCTGGTCGGCGAGCCGTACCTGATCGAGGTGCAGACGATCGCGGTACTGTAGTCAGTCCGCCTTGGCGCCGGAGCGCTTTACGAGCTCGGTGTAGGTCTTCAGCTCGGCCGCGACGAGCGCCGCGAACTGGTCGGGCGTGCGGATGGCGGGCGACTCCGACCCCATGCCGCGCAGCCGTTCCTTCATGTCGGGCGAGTCCATCGCCTTGAGGATCTCGGCCGACAGGCGATCGACGACAGGCTGCGGCGTCTTCGCCGCCGCCGAGACGCCCCACCAGGTGGTCATGTCGAAACCCCTGAGTCCCGACTCGTCCAGCGTCGGGATCTGCGGCAGGAAGCCCGAGCGCGCCTTCGTCGTGACCGCAAGCGCGCGCACCTTCTCCGACTTGATGCTCGGCAGCGCGCTGGCAAGATTGTCGAACATCAGGTGGATCCGCCCGGCCATCATGTCCGCGAGCGCCGGCGCCGAACCCTTGTAGGGAATGTGCACCATGTAGGTGCCGGTCACCATCTTGAACATCTCGCCGGCAAGATGGCCGGTCGATCCGGTCGAACCCGAGCCGAAGTCGAGCTTGCCCGGACGCCCGCGTGCAAGCGCGATCAATTCCTTCACGCTCTTCGCGGGGACATTGTTGGCGACGATGAGGACGTTGGGCACCTGCACCAGCAGCGTGACGTGCCGCAGGTCTTTCAGCGGGTCGTAGGGCAGGCTTGGATAAAGCGAAGGATTGATCGCAAGGGTGGCGATCGCGCTCATCACGAGCGTATAGCCGTCGGCCGGCCCCTTGGCCGCCAGGTCGACGCCGATATTGCCGCCGGCGCCCGGGCGGTTCTCCACCACCACGGGTTGCCCCAGGGATTCCTGCAGCCTGGCGGCCAGTAGGCGCGCGGAGATATCGACGGGCCCGCCTGCGGCATAGGGGACGACCAGGCGAAGCGGCCTGGACGGCCAAGCCTGGCACCAGGCCGTGCCGGCGACAACCGCGAGAACAACAAAGGCCAGTAACCGCCGCAAGATGTCTAGGTCTCTTCCACGAAGACTTCTTCGCGCTTCTTGCGCAGCGCGGGCAGCGCGATGATCACCAACAGCGCAAACGCGGCGATGAGAAAGCCCATGCTGATCGGCTTCGAGGGGCTGATGAACACCCACGGGTCGCCGCGCGACAGCAGCATCGCGCGCCGCAGGTTCTCCTCCATCAGCGGCCCGAGGATGAAGCCGAGGATCAGCGGCGCCGGCTCGCAGCCGAGCTTGAGGCAGACGTAGCCGAGCAGCCCGAAGATCGCCATCAGGAAGCAGTCGAAGGGCTGGTTGGAGATGCTGAACACCCCGATCGCCATGAACAGCAGGATCGAGGGATACAGGATCCGGTAAGGCACCGTGAGCAGCTTGATCCACAGGCCGATCATCGGAAGGTTGAGCACCACCAGCATCAGATTGCCGACCCACATCGAGACGATCATGCCCCAGAACAACTGCGGCTTTTCGGTCATCACCTGCGGCCCCGGCGCGATGCCCTGGATCATCATCGCGCCGATCATCAGCGCCATGACCGCGTTGGACGGAATGCCGAGCGTGAGCAGCGGAATGAAGGAGGTCTGCGCGCCGGCGTTGTTGGCGGATTCGGGCGCGGCCACGCCCTCGATCGCGCCCTTGCCGAACTGGTGCGAATACTTCGAGACTTTTTTCTCCAGCGTGTAGGCGGCGAAGGACGAAAGCAGCGCGCCGCCACCGGGCAGGATGCCGAGCGCCGAACCGAGCGCGGTACCGCGCAGGATCGGCTTCCACATGCGCTGCCAGTCCTCCCTGCTCGGCATCAGCTTGCCCACACTCTTGGTGAAAACCTCGCGATGCTCCTTTTGCTCCAGATTCGAGACGATCTCGCAGATGCCGAACATGCCCATCGCGACGGTGACGAATCCGATGCCGTCGGCGATCTCCGGAAGGCCGAAGGCGAACCGCAGCACGCCCGAATTGACGTCGGTGCCCACCAGCCCCAGCAGGAGGCCCAAGATCACCATGCAGATCGCCTTGACCAGCGAACCGTGCGCAAGCACGACCGCGGAGACCAGGCCCAGCACCATCAGCGAGAAATATTCCGCGGGACCGAACTTGAGGGCCACCTCGGCAAGCGGCGGCGCAAACATCGCGATCACGACCGTTGCGACGCAGCCGGCGAAGAACGAGCCGATCGCCGAGACGGCGAGCGCGGGTCCCGCGCGGCCCTGCCGCGCCATCTGGTAGCCGTCCAGGCAGGTCACCACCGATGCCGCCTCGCCCGGAATATTGACCAGGATCGCCGTGGTCGAGCCGCCGTACTGCGAGCCGTAGTAGATGCCGGCAAGCATGATCAGCGCCCCGATCGGCGACAGGTTGAAGGTGACCGGCAGGAGCATCGCGATGGCGGCCACCGGTCCGATACCGGGCAGCACGCCGATCAGCGTGCCGAGAATCACGCCAATCATGCACATGAGGATGTTGAACGGCAGCGTCATCGCCACACCGCCCAGTGTGACCACCTGCAGCCTGAAGACTTCGCCGAAGCCGATCGCGAGGTTGCCGAAGATGCCTTCCATGGCCGTCCCTCAGCGGATCGGGCAGTTATCGATGAAGCTGGGGCAGATCGGGAACGGCAGCGTCAATCCCTTGACGAACACCAGCACCGAGAAAATCACCAGCACCACCGACAGGATCGCGACTTCCTTCCACTTGAACTCATGTCCGCCGAAGGCGCTGATGAAAACGAGCGCGATCGAGGCAAGAACCAGGCCGAGTGGCTTGAGCAGGTAGGCGAAAGCGAGGCTTGAGACCATGACGAACAGCAGCGGCCGGAAGTGGAACGTCGCCACCTTCGGCCCTTCCTCGACGAGGGAATCGAACAGCACCAGCGCACCGAGGAAGGCGAGCATGCCGCCCAGCACGACCGGAAAATACGCAGGCCCCATGCGCACGGAACTGCCCATCTGGTAGCCGGGGA
>JBAQER010000425.1:0-4642 GCA_049286845.1 Bradyrhizobium sp. | reverse complement strand
AAGCGAAGCAATCCATCACGCCGCGAAAAGAAAGAATGGATTGCTTGGTCGCTCCGCTCCTCGCAATGACGACGGGCGAGTTCGGCGCGCTCTACCCAAACCGCTTTCTACGCCATTCGATCAGCTTGGCGCTGACCTCGTCCGGCTTTTCCTGCTGCGTCCAATGGCCGCTGTCCCGGACCAGATATTTCTCCAGATCGGGGATGATCTTCTCCATGCCGTCAGCCGCGGACGGCGGCAGCACGTGGTCGTTTTCGGCCATGATCATCAGCGACGGCACCCGCACGGTATGATCGATCCCGGCCGAGTGCTGCCAGTTGCGCGACATGTTGCGGTACCAGTTGATGCCGCCGGTGAAGCCGGATTTTGTGAACGTGTCGACAAAAACCTTTTTCTCTTCCGGCGACAGGATCGGCGTCCGCGGGTCATGCCTGGCGTCGTAGGCGGCAATCATTTGCGGGAATGCCAGATTGAGCCGCGGTGAGGCGCCGACGCCGGCGACCACCTGCTCCGCCGGCGCCGTATCGCTGCGCGGCACCGGCTTGCGCATGAAGGCGTCGAAGGTCTGCTCGACACGGCTGCCGAATATCCTGTCGGGCTCGCGCGCCGGGTCCTGGAACTGCACGATATACATGTGCTCGCCGAAGCGCTGCCGGAACAGCTCGATCGGATCGGACGGCGCACGATTGGTGTGCGGCGTATTGATCCCGACCACCCCGGCGACGCGATCGATGTGCCGCAGCGGCATCTGCCAGACGATGAAGCCGCCCCAGTCGTGACCGACGAAAATCGCCTTGTCGATCTCGAGATGGTCGAGCAGGCCGACAAGATCGCCGGTGAGGTGCTCGATGTCGTAGTCTTCGACGGGTTCGGGCCGGTCGGTGGCGCCATACCCGCGCTGATCCGGCGCGATCACCCGGATGCCGGCCTCGCTCAGCGCCTTGATCTGGTGACGCCACGAAAATGCGATCTCCGGCCAGCCGTGGCAGAGGATCACCGGCGGCTTGTCGGTCTTGGGACCGGCTTCGTAGTAGCCCATGCGAATGCCGTTGGTCTGGGCGAACTGCAGCGGCGGCATTTCTATCATCACTGATATCTCACTCTGGTCCTGGGCTTCAGCTTGCCGCGCTCGCCAGATCGGCCGGGGGCGCGTAGGCGGCTTCCAGTGCTGCGAATTCCCCCGGCAACATGTCACAGAGAACCTGCACATGCGGAATGATGTTGGCGCCGGCGATGAAGCCGAAATCGAGCTGGTCGCGATAGCTCTGCACGGTGATGTTGAGCGCCATCCCGTGGATCGAGATCGACACCGGGAAGATGTGCAGCAACTCGGCGCCCGCCGCATACAGCGTCTGCCGCGGCCCCGGCACGTTGGACACCGTGACGTTTGCCGCCGGTGGCAGTACATCCGATAGATTCGAGCGGCTGTACAACAGCGCCAGGATCTGGACCAGGATCGGCGCACCCAGCATCGAGATGTTGGAGACCTGCGGCATCAGGGCCCGCAGCGGATGCGACATCTCCTTCGACTTGGTGGATTGCGCGATGATCGCCTCCAGCCGCGCCTTGGGATCCTCGATATTGGTGGCGA
The DNA here is from genome assembly GCA_049286845.1 of Bradyrhizobium sp. GTDB lineage: Bacteria > Pseudomonadota > Alphaproteobacteria > Rhizobiales > Xanthobacteraceae > Bradyrhizobium. The sequence continues at coordinate 3,051 of JBAQER010000425.1, read as the reverse complement.
TCGAGCAGATCATGCCGAACACCTGGTTGTTGGCGTCGGTATTGCCCTCTTCGCGCAGCGAGATCGGCACCGCGGCCGTCATCGATTTGGTCGGCAGCGCGCCCTGCTCGAGCAGATAGCGCCGGACCACGCCGGAGGAGAGCGCCAGCACCACGTCGTTGAGCTTGCCGCCGGACTGCTTGGCCAGCGCCTTGGCGCGGGACAGCGAGATCGAAACACCGGCAAAGCTGCGCTCCGACGAAATCGCCTTGTTCAGGACGGTCGACGGCGACACCATGCTGGCGATGCTGTCGCGCGATTTCGGATCGGAAATCTTGCCGACCACGTCGGAGACGCTTTTCAGCATGGTGGGAATGCTGCCGGCGAACTTCACCACGCTTTCGATCTGGAACATCGCATTGTCGAACAGGATCGATCCGAGATCGCTTTTTCCCGAGCGCGGCAGGTCGATGCTCTTCGGCGCGGTGGCGCCGTCGAACGGCTGGCGCCAGAGCTGCTGATAGGAATCGATCAGGTTGGCGGCGATGTCGCGCGGCTCCTGGCCGACCTTGGCGCGCGCCGTCGGCGGCTCGATCGTCCGCGGGATCGGCGTCACGTCGTAGATCATGTTGGTCAGCGCCGCACCGGCGCCGCCATCGATGCAGGCGTGATGCATTTTGGAATAGAGCCCGATCTCGTTGTCCTTCATGCCTTCGAAGACATAGAATTCCCAGAGCGGACGGGCGCGGTTGAGCAGCTTGGCGTGCATCCAGCCGACGATCCGTTCCAGCGTCGCGCGATCGTGAGGCGCCGGCAGGCTGCCGCGGAAGATGTGGCGGTCGATATCGAACTGGTCGTCCTCGACCCAGGAGGGGTGATCTATGTCGAGCGGCGCCTTTTCCAGACGGGCCTTGAGGATCGGCGCGATATGCAGCCGCGAGGCGATCATCGCCTTGAAGTCCTCGAAGAAGTCGCCCTTGTAGTCGTCGGGCAGGCGGAAGATCGCCATGCTCCCGACATGCATCGGCATTTCCGGCGTTTCCAGATACAGAAACGACGCGTCCATCGACGACAGCTTCTTGGCGTCACTCATGTTTCCCTCCCGCAGATCACGCGGCGCCATTTTTTTGGCGCTTCTTGCCGTTCAGGCGGTCCCTGTTGCCGGGACGCTGGTCAGGATTGTGCATTTTCCGGAGCCGCATATGCAATGGCAAACGGCCCCGATCGGTCAAATTGCCTGAATTCGCCCTCGGCCTGGGCCAAACGATCCGCGACCGCCCACAGCGCGGCCGGATTGACGCCGAGCCCGATATGGCTGGCAAAATGGACCTCGATATTCTCGGCGGTATCGGAGGGACGCAGCAGGCAGGTTCGCCAGTTCACGATGCCGTCGGTGCGCGAATAGATCGACGTGGCCGGAACCGGAAGATCGCCCGATATGGCGGCGCGAAGCTCCGGGTCGTCCTCGACCCCCTCCCCTGACAACGCCTCATAAAGCCGCGTGGCGTTGGTGGCCGTCACGTCGTTTGCAAACGGGCTTCCCAGCGTCACGACCGATCGCACCATGTCAGGGACCTGCAGCGCCAGGTCGCGCGCATAGACGCCGCCAAGGCTCCACCCGACGATGCTGACCTTGCGGCCGGCGGCGGCATGAATTTCGGCGAGCCGGCCGCGCAGCGCGGTTCGCATCCGCGACACGCCGCCGAGGTTGCGGCCCATCCGCCACGCCTGGGCGTCGTAGCCGAGTTCCCTGAGATATCGTCGCATCGGCGCCATCGACAGATCGCTGGCGAGGAACCCCGGCAGCAGCAGCACCGGATGGCCGTCGCCGCGCGGCGCGCGCATCAACAGCGGCGACAGCATCAGGCTGGCGTTGAGTTCGAATATCCCTCTCGCCTCGGCCAGCAGCAGGCCGAGCGACGGCGGACGAAGCCGGCCCGTGGGCTGCGGTTCGCTGCGGTCAGCCGGCATCGCTACTACTTGTCACCGGACTTCTTGTCGGCGCCGCGTGCACCGCCGAGGCCGGCCATGGTCACGAACATGTCCTGAAACCGCTCGGCGATTTTCGGATCGAAGGTAAACCAGCTCTGCACCAGCGCTTCCGGCGAAACCTTTTCAATGTTGGCCATCATCTGCTTCTGGAGATTCTCCATGACGGCCGTCTGCATCGGCTGCACGTCCGGAAGTCCGAAAAACTGCCGGGCTTCGAGCGGCGTGCAGTCTATCTCAACGTTTATCTTCATGTCGGCTCCTGACTGCTTCTTGACAGCTTGTCGCAGTATCGCCGCGACAGGCTGGGCGAAGCAAGCGGCCTGACCGGAGGAAACCGTGCCTTCAGCCTTCATTCGCCAGATATGGTCAACCGAACCGCTCGACCGCAAAGGGCGTGGGATCGGCGAACGGGGTCTCGCCGGTCATCATCTCCGCCAGGAGGCGGCCGGTCGCGGGGCCGAGCGTCAAACCGTGGTGCTGGTGTCCGAAATCGAACCACAGCCCGGCATGGCGAGGCGCCTTCCCGATCACCGGCAGCATGTCCGGCAAACACGGCCGCGCGCCGATCCAGGGTTTCGCGTCGACCGCCTCCCCCAGCGGAAACAGCGCATGGGCCTGCGGCAGCGCGCGCTGCAGCTGGATGGGGGTCGGCGGCGCATCGCGGCGGGCGAACTCCACCCCGGTGGTGAGCCGGATGCCGCGGTTCATCGGCGCCAGCACGAAACCCTGATCCGCATCGAGCACGGGATGATTGAGCACGGCATTGCCGCGCGCCGCCACATGCAAATGATAGCCGCGCTTGACGCTGAGCGGGATCGCATAGCCGAGCGGGCGAAACACCAGATCGGACCACGGTCCCATCGCCACCACGACTTCGCGCGCGACCGCAGCACCATTGGAGCCGCCAATGCGCCATCCGCCGGCGGACTGTTCGAGGGTCCTGGCATCGCCGACGAGAAAGCGGCCGCCCTTGCGCTCGAACAGCGCCGCATAGGCCTTGGCCAGTCCGCCTGGATCGGGAACGAATCCGGGCGCGGGAAAATGGATCGCACCTGAAAACTCCCCGCTCAGATTGGGCTC
>JBAQER010000424.1:0-2912 GCA_049286845.1 Bradyrhizobium sp. | reverse complement strand
TGCCAGCGCCGATCGTCGCAATTAGCGGCATTTCGATCGCTGCATCGCCCTTGAAGCGGCGCCCGGGCCTCATGGCCGCTCTTTCGATAGCCAGCGCCACGACAACCGTGATGACCAAGGCGATGGGAAAGGCAAGCGCAGCCCCAAGACCGGCGCCAACGCACAGAATGAGGGTGAGAGCAGCGACCGTCGCGAGGTCGGCATGAGCCATGTTCAACACGCCCATAATACCAAATATAATTGTGAAGCCGACCGCGAACAGGGCATAAATCCCGCTTGCGAGAATGCCGCTAAGGATCTGTTGAATAAGCATTAGTTACGCTCCAAGATACGAAGCTCGAATAGAGGGATCATTGAGCAACTCATCACTAGGTCCTTCCCGAGTAATTTTTCCCAATTCGAGCACATAGGCACGGTCGCAGAGCTTAAGCGCTCTGAAGGCATTTTGCTCGACAAGAAGAATTGGCAATCCCCTTTGTCGCAAAACTTCGAACGTCTCATAGACGACATCTTGTATTACAGGCGCCAGGCCTAGGGATGGCTCATCCAGCAAAAGTAGCTTCGGTTCAGCCATAAGAGTTCGTGCAATGGCGACCATCTGCTGCTCGCCGCCAGACATCGTTCGGGTGATCTGCTGCCTGCGTTCCCTAAGTCGGGGAAAGAGCTCATACATTTGTGTAAGCTTGCGCGGCCGCTCCATTCGAGACAACTTCCGTCCGCCAATCAGCAGTTCCTCCTCAACACTCATACCGAGGAAGAGTTCGCGGCCCTCGGGAACATATCCCATACCGCAATTGGCAATCTTATGAGCTGGCAGCGAAGCTATTGAATGCCCGAAAAAGTGGATGGCATCGGCTGACGAGGATATAATCCCCATGATTCCCTTGAGCATGCTCGTCTTGCCTGCACCATTACTTCCAATGACGGCGACCGCCTCTGTGGAACGAAGCGTCAAACTGACGTCCCTGACAGCGTTAACACTAGCGTAAGAGACGTTCAGACGATCGATTGAGAGTGCATTTGTCATCATGCTGAGACACCCAAATAAGCCGAAATAACTTCAGGGTGAGTTCGTATCTCAGCCGGTGTACCGGTAACGATCACACTTCCAAAGTTAAGAACTACCACCTTGGCCGATACTTTGGCGACGAGATCCATATGATGTTCGACCAAGATTACCGCGATCGCTTCCGCAGCGATCTCCAATATCAAATCCGCGAGATTGGATTGTTCGGAAAGCGTGAAACCTGCGGCCGGCTCATCGAGAAGAAGCACGTCAGGCTGGGTCGCCAGGCCGCGAGCGATTTCTAGTCGGCGTCGTTCGCCATAAGAAAGCTGATCGGGTCGTCGGTCGGCCTTTGAGCCAAGACCCAATCGGCTTAGTATCTTTATGGCGTATGCCCGGATGTCCCGGTCGCTCGGACCCTTCTTGGCACGTCCGGACCGGTGGTAGCTCTGGCGGGCAAGGACAATGTGTTCCGCAACGGAGAGATGATCCCAAACTCTAATGTTTTGGAACGTTCGAGCTATTCCAATCTCAATCAACTGGTGCGGGTAAATTCTGTTAAATTCTCTATCGTTAATCACAATCGATCCTGAATCGATTCCGAATATACCTGTTAAGCAATTAATAAGTGTGCTCTTGCCGGCACCGTTCGGGCCTATCAACGCTGTGACCTCACCCGATTTCGCGATTAGCGAAACCGAGTCGAGCGCCTTTAGGCCCCCGAACTTTTTGGATACGCGCTCTATCTGGACTTGCATCGCTACAATTCTTTAGGTGTTGGGACTGCGGGTAAAGTAATCATGATGCAATGCCACCGAGGGGGTGTCAGCCTTTCGCCGCTTTCGGCGGCACGTCGAGCCGGACGGCTATGCCGGACAGATCTGGACGTGCGGCAGGGTACCGCTCCATGACGAGCGGATCATGGGCAGGAACGACGTGTTCATCGGAGTCTGCGAGATCGCGGATGCGATCATGCGCATCCATCATCTCCAAAAAATTCGTCGCGACGACAAATGGTACCCGCCGATCGAATTCTTCGTAGTAGTGCAGCGCATCCGAAGCGAGGACAACCCAACCACGTTTGGTTTTCACCCGCACCACCTCCTGCCCTGGAGTGTGTCCACCAACCCAGTGAACGGACAGACCTGGCGCAATTTTTCGGTCGGCGCCATGAAGCCGAACCCTGCCTTTGAATAAATATTCTAACAATCGCGAGACCTCTTGCGCATCGTACGGGCGCCGGAACCACGCTTGGCCCATGTAGGGACCTGAGATGAAATCCATTTCCGCTCGTTGCATCTCGAATGTCGCTTTGGGCAATAGATCCATGTTTCCGATGTGATCGTAATGCGCATGGGTGATGATCGCGTGCAGCGCGGTACTCGGATCGACTCCCAGTGAACGCAGCTGCTCTATTGGGCACCGCAAGAATTGGTGGCCGTGCTTTTCTGCATTGGACTTGCTCATCCCGGTATCGATTATGAATGCATTGTTGCGCCCAACTGCAACCCAAGTATAAAAATCCATCGGGTGAGCTTCCTCCTGACGCAGGTCGAGCACAAGATTATGTCCCCGCATGCGGCGAGGGTTTGCGGCATATCGAATGGCATATACCTCGTATACGTCGTCCGGCAGCTGTTCCTGCGTCATCATTTTCTCCTTTTTCAAGGTATCGTTGGGAATTCTAGGTATGGCTGGATGGAAGATAGAAGAGGGCCTTGAGCCCTCTCTATGTAACTTTTGTATCTGCGGTAGCTCTGTGTCCGCTCAACCTTCTATGAAAGCAGGCGACAACAGCCCCGCGCCACAATCCAAGCAGACGCTAAGTTTCAAAAGTCGAGAGGCACAAATCCACTTCCTCGATACACTAGCAACCTGGGTGATTGAGCTAAGTTGTCACCAGAAC
>JBAQER010000423.1:0-22507 GCA_049286845.1 Bradyrhizobium sp. | reverse complement strand
CGCCAGCGCCGCGATGACGATGAAAAGCCCGCTGCCCGAGATCAGCACCTCAATGGTCCACGCGCTCAAGCTCGGAAGCCAGGCGCTCCAGTGCTTCCGCCAGCATCGGTCCGCCACAGACAGTGAGCCGTTCCGGAACCACGATGCGCTTCGATGCCGGATAAAGCCGCTCGAGCGCCGGATGCAGCAGGAAGGCGCTCCCTTCATCTTCGGCGAAATCGCTGTCTTCCGAGACCAGGATGAAATCCGGTTTCAGACTTACGATGGTTTCGAGCGAAGCAAATCCACCGGACTTGACGCCGAGATCGCCGGCCGCATTGGAGAGGCCGGCATTGGCCAGCAACGAACTGGTCAGGCTGTCGCGGCCGGAAACCCACCCGCGCCGCGATACCGCAAGCACGCGATATGGCTTGCGCGCCGCCACTTGATGGGCATGCGCGACCGCGGCGTCGAGCCGGCTGATCTCCGCCAGGGCGCGATCCGGATGCCGGGTGACATCGCCCATCAGGCGAATGCTTTTCTTGACATCGTCCAGCGATCGCGCGGCATCGAATTCGACGACGCGGACGCCTTGGTCCCTGAGCAACTGCCTTGTGGCCAGCCGGGTGAAACGGCCTGCGACCACGACATCCGATTTTAGCATCAAAACATCTTCCGCCGCTCCCGAAAGTTGCGGAAATTGTCTGGCTTTGGCGGCGTCCCACGAGCGCGCCGGATCGCGCGAATAGGGGCTCAGTCCCAGGATCTGCTCTGGGTTGGCCAGGATCATCAAAAGCTGGTCGGTACAGACATTGATCGAGGCAATCCGTGGCAGGCCGGTGGACCGCGCGGCGGATGGCAGGCCGAGGCAGCTGACAATCATCAACATCGCACCGAGCGCGCGTCGTAACCTCTCGCGCTTTGGCGCGGATGATGGCATGAAGTGCTGATGAAACACGGCGGCGATCTTACTGAAGCAATGGCGCGGTATGGCGGGTCGCCGCAAATGTGGCTCGACCTGTCGACCGGCGTCAACCCCTGGCCGTGGCCGATTCCCGCCGACCTGCCGGGCGTCGTGTGGCAGCGCTTGCCCTCGCGTGCCGACGAAGAAGCCTTGATTGCGGCGGCGCGTGAGGCTTACGCGGTACCAGCCGGGGCTGAGGTCGTGGCGGCTGCGGGAACTCAGTCGCTCATTCAATGGCTGCCGCAACTGGCGAGCGCGGGACCGGTCGCGGTCGTGGAGCCCACCTATAACGAGCACGCGCTGGCGTGGCGGATGGCCGGTCACGAGGTGATCGCGCGCGCCGGTCTCGAAGATCTTCCCGAAGCGGTCCGCCATGCCGTCGTCGTGAATCCCAATAATCCCGACGGACGCGTGATCTTCCGCGCGGCGCTGGCGCGCGCTGCGGCGCGGTTGCGGGAGCGCGGCGGATGGCTGATCGTCGATGAAGCCTTCGCAGACATTGAACCCGAAATCAGTGCAGTCGAACTGTGCGTTGATCTGCCTGTTGTGGTCCTGCGCTCGTTCGGGAAGTTCTACGGTCTTGCGGGGCTTAGGTTGGGATTTGCTATCGCGCATAAAGACATCGTACAACGCGTCGCTTTGGCGCTTGGTCCATGGCCTTGCTCTGGACCGGCCCTGACCATCGGCATCGCCGCGTTGCGCGACCATGAATGGGCTCACGACACGCGAGGCGCGCTTCAACACCAGGCGTGCGAGGTCGATGCCGTGCTGGCAGCCGCGGGATTCAGGATGGTTGGCGGAACCGGCTTGTTTCGGCTCGCGCAGCGAGCCGATGCAAACAAGGTGCACGCTTCGCTCGCCACGCAGCACATCTGGTGCCGGCGTTTCGAGTGGGCCGATGATCTGCTGCGCTTCGGTCTGCCGTCGCATAACCGCGATCTCGACCGTCTCGCCCGCGCACTCGCGTCGTTTAAGTAGCGTGTCATGGAACAATTACACGAGCGCCAATCACGTCCTTAAGGCAAACATCAAACCGATCCGACCAGCTCGTTAGCCAAGGACAGGTGGCATTAGAGTATTTACGCGTGGGCTCGGCGACGACTCTGACGTGCCACTCTTGATCCGTCGTGTGGATTGGGCTCGTAGCCACCGTCAAATGGCTTGAAAAGGACGCGCATGGGGCTGGCAACCGTTCCGACAAAGAGAAATTCTGTCGCGATCTCAATCGCCCAGAAAGCTGAGAAATGTCGGAACGGCTCTTGAAAACATTGCGAAAATCCGGAGACTTCCAAGCTGAATACAGCTCGCGGCGCGGCGTCCACTTTTCGAATACCCACCATCAGCGAAATGTGAGCTTACCTGCCGGTCGGCCTCGGACACTCGGAGAGCCACCTAGGCACAAGTGCTGTGTGCAAGGGCGGTGACGTCCATCGAGATTAGAATGGCGGCCCCGCTCTCCGACCTAGTAAGCGATGCATACCAAGATCCGATGAGGCATGACCTAATGGGCAAAGGAGCTGCTGCCGTTCTACCGGAGAACGCCGCAACGAAATCGCAACGAATTGGGTGAAACGACCGTGAACAAAACGTGGCGGAAGCACCTGTCACGACAAGAAAAATCAATAACTTAGGAGAAGTTCACTGCGTTCGGGACGCAGGGGTCGCAGGTTCAAATCCTGCCACTCCGACCAGTTATTTTCGGGCGTTTTGCCCTCTTTCCCGAGCGCTTTCAAGGCTAGCCACGGGTCAACGCCCAAAACCCACCCCAAGGCCGTCATCCCCCGCCACCAGGCCTTGCCTTCGACGAGCCCGATGGCAGGCTCCTGCGGGGGGATCCGGCATGTGAATGTGTGACGCGTTGCCATTCAGGAATTGCACGGACGCTCTTCGCAAATTGGCCCGCAACGTTTTGTGCCTCAGGCCTCCTGCGCATAGCGCGAAAGCGAAGCTTTGAGCATCTCCAGCATTTCGTCCCTGATGAGATCGCGTGTACCGCGAGTCCAAGCCGCCGCAAGCGGCAGCCTGTTCATATCGGACGCCTCAAGCGGGATATATCGAACACCGCGCGCAGCCATCCGGGCTGTCCATCTTGGAACGATGGCGACGCCCAGTTCGGCAGCGACAAGATTGACGATGGTCTGCTTTTCATCGGCAAGCTGGGCAATGCGCGCATGCAGTCCGGCTTGAGCAAATAGCTTCATGGTGAGATCGTGACTGTGCGGACGCGAACGGCGCTCGGGTACGATCAACGGCTGCTCGGCGAGATCGGTGATGGTCACTCGCTTTCTCGATGCGAGCGGGTGACGACTGGAGACAGCGACTACAGCCGTCTCGTGAAAGAGAGATGCAGAAATTCAAGCCGGCTGTCTGGTTTGTCCGGAGGACGCACCAAAGCGAGGTCCAGCCGCCCGGAGATTAGCCGGGGCAGCAGGCGGATCGTCTTGTCCTCTGTCAATTTCACCGTGACATCCGGCCTCCGGTCGAGAAAATCGTGAAGCAGCATCGGAAAAAGTCCTGCAGCAGCGCTATCGATCGCACCGACGCGGATGGTCGAGGCCTGTCTCCGGCCGCGCGCGCGGAATTTGACCGCAAGGCTGTCCGCCTGCGCCAGCAAGGTGCGGGCTTCCCTGAGAAGGACGGCGCCGTCATCGGTCAGCGTCACGCTGCGGGTGGTGCGCGTCATGAGCCTCGTGCCGAGATCGTCTTCGAGCAGCCGGATGTGCCGCCCAAGCGCGGAGGGCAGCATTTCGAGCCGCTGGGCTGCGCGTCCAAAATGAAGCTCCTCGGCCGCCGCAACGAAACAGCGAAGCTGGTGCAATTCCATCTCCGGTCCTCCTCACGCCAGATTATATCAAATATTTGTATAATCGCACGCCAATTGCAGGAGCGCGATATCAGGACGTAGCTTGCCCGGAAATGCTGAACGCACAGCGGAATCAGCCAACCAATAGATTTTGATGGGAGTGACCAATGCGGTTCAGTCGTCGCGCGATCCTTTCCGGCGCCATCACTGTCATGTCGACTTTCCTGTCGCAGGCCGTCACTGCGCAGACCGCCTTTCCGACCAAGCCGATCACGCTCATTGTTCCGGCCGCGTCCGGAGGGCCGACCGACACAGTGGCCCGCCTCATTGCGGAATCGATGGGCAGAACCCTCGGTCAGACGGTCCTGGTCGAAAATCTCGGCGGAGCAGGCGGGACACTCGGCATGGCGCGTGTGTCAAAGTCGGCCGCTGACGGATACACGATCGCGGTTTGGCACATCGCGCACGCAACCGCTCCGGCGCTCTACGAATCTCTCAAGTACGACGTTGTCAACGACTTCGATCACCTCGGTCGCATTACCGACGTGCCCATGACCCTCGTGTCAAAACCGACACTGCCGGCCAACAACGTGACCGAGCTTCTGGAGTGGATTCGCGCCAACAAGGACAAAGCCACCTATGGGCACGCGGGTGTCGGTTCCGCCTCGCATCTTTGCATGCTGATGCTGATGAAAGAGCTTGGTGTGCAAATGAACGGGATTCCCTATCGCGGCACCGGGCCGGCTATGAACGACCTGCTGGGTAACCAGTTCGATTTGATGTGTGACCAGACGACCAATACCACCAATCAGATCAAGGACGGCAAGATCAAGGGCTTCGCCGTCACGACCAAATCCAGGGTTTCATCAGTGCCCGACCTGCCGCCGCTCGATGCGGGAGCCGTCAAAGGCTTCGAGGTGTCGGCTTGGCACGCAATGTGGGCCCCGAAGGGATTGCCGAAAGATATTTCCGACAAGCTTGTCGCAGCTCTTCAAGCGGCGCTAAGGGATGCCAAGGTCATCGAGCGGTTTGCGAGCCTCGGGACCGAGCCGGTCCAGGCGGATTTGGCGACGCCGGCGGCACTCAAGGCTCATCTCGCAGCCGAAGTGCCGCGGTGGGGAGCAGTCATCAAGGCTTCAGGCGCGAAAGGGAATTGATCTCCCCGCCACAGGCGCTGATCACCAATAACTGACAAGCGACCATTCGCGATCTGGAGACTTTCCATGAAGACGTACGCCATAGCAGCCATCCCGGGCGACGGGATTGGCACCGAAGTCGTTGCCGCAGGTGTGGAGGTCTTGCACGCCTTGGCTGGCCGCGACGGCAACTTCAAGTTTCGGGTAGATCATTTCGACTGGGGGTCCGAGTACTACAAGAAACACGGCATCATGATGCCGGAGAACGGCCGCGACCAGATCAGGAAGCACGACGCCATTTTGTTCGGCTCGGCCGGCGCGCCGGACGTGCCGGATCACATCACGCTATGGGGTTTGCGGCTGGCGATCTGCCAGCCGTTCGATCAATATGCCAATGTCCGGCCGACCCGAATCCTGCCCGGCATCACCAGCCCGCTGCGCAATGTCCACGGCAAAGAACTCGACTGGGTGATCGTTCGCGAAAATTCCGAGGGCGAATATGCCGGCGTGGGTGGCCGCGTACACAAGGGCTTGCCGCTCGAAGTCGCGACCGACGTGTCGATCCTGACGCGCGCCGGTGTCGAGCGCATCATGCGCTTCGCTTTCAAGCTGGCTCAGTCCCGGCCGCGCAAGCTGCTGACTGTCGTTACCAAATCCAACGCCCAGCGCCACGCGATGGTGATGTGGGATGAGATCGCCGCCGAGATTGCGGCAGAGTTCAGTGACGTCGCCTGGGACAAGATGCTGGTCGACGCCATGACCATGCGCATGGTCATGAAGCCGGAAACCCTTGACACGGTCGTGGCAACCAACCTGCATGCCGATGTCCTGTCGGATCTCGCTGCCGCGCTCGCCGGGTCGCTCGGCATCGCGCCGACGGCGAACCTCAATCCAGAACGAACTTACCCCTCGATGTTCGAGCCGATTCATGGCTCGGCCTTCGACATCATCGGCAAAGGCATCGCCAACCCGATCGGCACGTTCTGGTCTGCGGTGATGATGCTGGAACATCTCGGCGAGCCAGCTGCCGCGACGCGATTGATGCAGGCGATCGAGCGTGTCACCGCAGACAAGCGCTTTCATACACCGGACCTCGGCGGCAAGGCGAGGACAGCGGAAGTCACGGCTGCCGTCATCGACTCCATCCACGGCGCCAACGACTGAAGGTCCTGCTTTCCAGGCGCCTGCAGCGCGCAATCGCAGCGCCGGTGTCCGGCGCTGCGATGTGCTTGGTGTCTCGACTTCACCTGTGCCGAAATCCGTGGCCCATGGTGGAGCCGTGGTCTGTGCGGGTCCTGGAGGAACCGCCATTCCTGTTGGCGGGCTGATCGAACCGCAACGAAGCCGAACCGGCATTGCATTTCGCAAGCGCGACCTGTCGTTCATCCCTTGACGAGATAAGGAATCGTTCCGGCCAGATCGGTATCGTCGATCAGCTGGAAGCGGCTCTCGCTGCCGTCCCGGCGCGCCGCGGCGTAGCTGATGTAAGCGGGATCGGTGACGAAGGATTCCGCCGCCTTTGCCGACGGGAATGCCATGATCGCGATCAGCGACGTATCGAGAGGCGTGCCTTCCAACGTCTTCACATTGCCGCTGCGCGACAGATACTTGCCGCCGTGCTTGTGCACGAGGTCGTGCACCGAGGCCGCGTAGTCCGGCACCCATTTGTCATCGGTCACCTTGATGTCTGCGATCAAAAACGCCGTCATGCCATGTCTCTCCTGGCTCGAAGTCAGCCTCCGCGGGAATGGGAGGTCTGACCTCGGCTTGCCAGACGAGCGACGCTGCGTGCCAGTTCAGGAAGTGAATCAGGCCAATACAGAGACTGTACTGGCCGTGTCGCCCGCCTCAGCTCGCCAGCTTCTGTTCCTTCGCAAAGGGACTGAGGCCGAGCCAGCTCTGCATGGCCGCGGCGAGCTTGCGGTTGCCGGTCAGCATCATGCGGCGGCTGGCGACGGCGGCGCGTACGGTGTCGAGCCCCATCCAGATCGCCGTCATGGTCCTGAGATCGACCGACACATAGAGATCGACGTCGAAGCCCGGATCGATCGAGCAGAGATCGACGCTGTCGTTGGGGTCGACGATCAGCCACCATGAGCGCTGCGCCGCCGGCAGCTCGGGATAGGTAAACTGCACCACGCTGCGCTCCGCCGGCATCGGCGTGGTGTTCAGGTTCCGCCGCATGTCCCACATCAGGAGCTGGACGTCGAGATGCTGCAGCGACAAATGTGATTCGATGCGGCGCTGGCCCCAGACCCCGAACGCCTCGACGATGGGTCCGAGTTCGCGTCCCGCTGCAGTCAATTGATATTCGAAGACGCCGCGTTCCGTGCCCGATGATTTGCGCGCGACGATGCCGGCCGCCTCGAGCTCCTTCAATCGCTGCGAGAGCAGGGCGGGCGACATCCGCGGCACGCCGCGGCGCAGCTCGTTGAAGCGCGTCGAGCCGGCGATGAGTTCACGGAGCAGCACCACGGTCCAGCGCGTGCATAATATCTCTGCGGCCATCGCGACCGGGCAGAACTGCCTGTAGCTGCCTATGGTCATGCTTTCCTCCGTGACAGGCGAGACGGGGAGCTTACGGCCGAACCGGCGGCGCTCATAGTTCAGTTTCTGTATCTGCCTCGATTCACTTCCTGAACTGGCTGCCCGTGGCGGGGATCGATAATCGACCGGGATTGCGAGCAGGAGCTCGCCTGCAGGAGGTGTGTTTTGCCTTGCACCGGCGTTGCGCCGGCAATGGCCGAACCGCATGCCTGCAGTTCTCAAAATGCAAAAGGATCCTCCATGAAGAACAAGATCACCGCATTGCTGCGTTCCGCGGCGCTCTGCGCCGTCACGCTTGGTTCGGCCGCCATGCCGGCTTCCGCCGCCACCTTGACCCGCAGCGTCGAGGTCAACGGCGCGCCCTCGGCGGTGTGGTCCGTGATCGGCGCGTTCTGCGCCATCAAGGACTGGCTGCCGCCGGTCGGCATGTGCATCGAAGACGGCAAATCTCCGCCAACCCGGACGCTCGTCACCAGGGACGGCAAGGCCTCGTTCGTCGAGACGCAGATCTCGCGCAACGACAGGGAGTACAGCTACTCCTACGCCTTCATATCGAGCCCGTTGCCCGTCACCAATTACAAGTCGACCATCAAGGTCACCGCAAAGGGCGACGGCGTTTCCGTCGTGACCTGGACCGGCGCCTACACGCCCGATTCAGGCAAGGAGAAGGATGCGATGGACGCGCTGAACGGCGTCTACGAAACCGGTCTGGCCGCCATCCAGGCCAGGTTCAAGAAGTAGGAGAGCGGCGAACCGGCAAGCAGCCCGTATCAGCGAACCATATCTTCGCTGATGCGGGTTGCGCCTGCCTCGCTGTGCGCTTCAGCTCTCGTGCTCGGTGAATTTCTTGTAGATCCAGCGCCGGCCGTCATGGCGCCGCCAGACCCGGCCGGTCAGCAGGCGTCCGGTGATCGATCGCCGGGGCACGACGACGTTCCAGAGGTGCCAGACCTCGGCCCAGGCGGGCTTTGGGCTCAGGCCCAATATTCGAAATCGCTCCCGGCTTTCAGCGAGCATCGTGTCTTCCGCCAACCAAGCCGTCATGCGGATCTGGATCGCTCGACGGCCGTGCGCCGGGAGAATTCCCGGTAACTGCACGATAGCGCGCACCGGTAGCGCCGCAATTGAAGTCGCCGGTTAAGCTAACCTGTCAACCTTACCGGCGGCCATCGCGCGCTCGGCGGCGCGCGGCCCATTGCGGTCAGGCGAACGGGGTTCCCGCTTCGCCTCGCGCGACGTGCTTTTTCTAGGCGGGGACCGCCGCCCGGCCGACCCGCGTGCGGGCGATGATGGTCTTCATGATCTGGGCCGTGCCGTCGCCGATCTGGAAGCCGAGGACGTCGCGCAGTCGCTGCTCCATCGGGCCACGGTCGTAGCCGCCGTGGCCGAACATCAGCAGGCATTGATGAACGACATCATAGGCAAGCTTCGGCGCCCACCATTTGCACATGGCTGCCTCCGCGCTATGCCGGGCTCCCTTGTCTTTCAGCCACAGTGTCTGCAGGCAAAGCAGGCGGGCGGCCTCGAGCTGCGTGTCGAGTTCGGCGAGTGGATGCGACACGCCCTGAAAGGCAGCCAATGGTTGGCCGAACGCCTGCCGCTCCACGACATAGGCCCAGGCCTCCTCCAGTGCGACGCGCGCGACGGCGAGAACCTGCAGTCCGATCAGGGCGCGCGAGAAA
The DNA here is from genome assembly GCA_049286845.1 of Bradyrhizobium sp. Classification (GTDB taxonomy): domain Bacteria; phylum Pseudomonadota; class Alphaproteobacteria; order Rhizobiales; family Xanthobacteraceae; genus Bradyrhizobium. The sequence continues at coordinate 13,396 of JBAQER010000423.1, read as the reverse complement.
TCGAAGCCCTGCATTACCTGCACGAAGCCTTTGTTCTCCTCGCCGAGGCGATGCGAAACGGGCACGCGAACGTTTTCGAAAAACAGGGAGCCACGTCCGATTGCGCGCTGGCCATGACAATCGAAGCGGCTCCGCGTGATGCCCGGCAGATCCATCGGGATGAGCAGCGCCGTAACGCCATGGGCGCCGGATTCCGGCGGTCCGGTACGACCGAACACCACGGCCGCATCCGCCTGATCGGCAGCCGAAATCGATGTCTTTTCGCCATTGACGACGTATTCGTCGCCGATCCGTTCGACCTGCAGGCGCAGATTGGCTGCGTCGGAACCGCCACGCGGTTCGGTCAGTGCGAGGGCCAGAAGCGCCTCACCGCTGATCAGACGCGCGAGCCAGGGTTTGGCGACGTCCGGCCGGCCGTGATGCGACAGGATCTGACCATTCAGCGAGGCCAGCAGATTGACGTAGGAAATGCTGAGATCGGCGCGTGCGACCTCTTCGTGGATCACTCCGGCCGCAAGGCAGCCCGTTCCCAGGCCACCGAATCGCTCCGGCAGCTCCGGGGCGATGAATCCCATTTCGCCCATCGCCTTCATCAGCCCGCGATCGAGGAGGCGCGTCCTGTCACGCTCCTGGAAGCCTGGAGCGATGCGATCGGCCGCGAACCGCCTGACCTGATCGCCGAGCGCGACCAGATCTTCGTCGAGATACGGGTTCACCTACTCGCCTCCTTGACATTGAGACATATCACCGCCGGGCCGCCTGAACGGCGGTCTTGCATGCGGTTCGTTACTTGGAGAACTTGCGGAAGTCGGGCTTGCGCTTCTCCTGCAGCGCCTTGACGCCTTCGCGGGATTCCTCGGTGTCGTAATACAGCTTGAGCGCGTACAGGCCCATGCCGGCGATGCCGGCCTGGTGGGCGGTATCCATGTTGAAGCTGCGCTTGGCGATCGCGATCGCTGTCGGGCTGCGCTCGCACAATTCCTCGCCCCACTTCTGCACTTCCGCGTCGAGTTGGTCGTGCGGCACGCAGGCGTTGGCCAGCCCCATGGCGACTGCCTCCTGCCCGGAGTAGCGTCGGCACATATACCACATCTCGCGAGCCTTCTTTTCGCCGACGACCCGGGCCAGAAACGCCGTGCCGTAGCCGGGATCCACCGAGCCCATCTTGGGGCCGACCTGGCCAAAGCTGGCCTTCTCCGAACAGATTGTCAGGTCGCATATCGTGCACAGCACGTTGCCGCCGCCGATCGCATAACCCTGCACGCGTGCGATCACCACCTTCGGCACGTCGCGTATCGCCGTATGCAGCTCTTCCATCGGCAGGCCGATCGTGCCTCGGCCGTCATAGTTGCCGTCATGGGCCGACTGGTCGCCGCCCGTGCAAAAGGCCCGATCGCCTGCGCCGGCGAGAACGATCGCGCCGACGTTCTTGTCATAGCCTGCCTTGTACAGCGCCTTGATCAGCTCGTCGCAGGTCTTGCCGCGAAAGGCGTTCATCTTGTCCGGCCGGTTGATGATGATCCAGGCCACGCCGTTGCGAATTTCGTAAATCAGATCTTCGAATTCCATCTTTTCCTCCCTGAATCCCGATCAGCCGTTCATCGTCAGGCCGCCGGATACGCTCAGCACCTGGCCCGTCACATAGGCGGCATCGTCGCTCGCGAAGAACAGGATGGCTCCAGGCAGGTCCTCGGGCTGGCCGATGCGCCCGAGGGGGATCGACCGCTTGAATGATTCCACCAGTTTTTCCGGATTGCCGGCACCCTCCTTGTAATCGGCAAACAGCGCAGTGTCGGTTGGTCCCGGACAGACGACGTTCACGGTGATGCCGTGACGGGCGTGCTCGCGAGCGATCGTCTTCGAGAACGCCACGAGGCCGCCCTTGCAGGCGGCATAAACGGCCTCGCCGGACGAGCCGACGCGCGCAGCGTCCGACGAGATGTTGACGATGCGGCCGGACTTGCGCGCGGTCATGCCGGGCAGCACCACGTGGTGCATATGCAACGCGCCGGTCAGGTTAACCGCGATGAGCTTGTCCCATTGCGCTGGTTCAGTTTTGGCGAAAGGACAAAAGATGTCCCAGCCGGCGTTATTGACCAATATGTCGATTGGCGCAAACCTGGATTCCGCGGCGGCGACCGCAGCATCGACGCTCTTTCTTTCCGTGATGTCGCAGCGGAACGCTTCCGCGGCACCGCCATCCTTCCGGATAGCCGAAGCCACTTTTTCTGCCGCTTCAGGATTGAGATCGAACACGGCGACCTGCGCGCCTTCACGGGCGAACCTGCGGCAAGTCGCACCGCCGATGCCGCCGCCCCCGCCTGTGACGATGACCGTCTTGCTAGCGAAACGCTTCATGACACCTCCCGTTTTGTGCCGGGCTCTCGGTCTGAGCCGTAGTCCAGGCCGAATGCCTTGCATCCCGGCATATTATATGACAATATATTGTCATAGTATGCATCCAGGCACAAGAGCGAAAATCGCGATGGCAAAGAGCCGGGAGCCAACGTTAGCGGCATCGGGAGAGCTTGCGACCAGGCTGGAATTGGCCAACAGGCTGTTCTTTCGCCTCTATCAATGTGCCAATATGTTGCATAAAACGGGGAGCCGGGCGGTCGAGGCGGAAGGTCTCACCACGCAGCAATGGGCGGTACTGGGGGCGTTGTCGCGGGAAGGCGCGCAAAGCGGCATAAGCATCGGTGATCTCGCGAAGTACCTCATGGTGACCCGGCAGAGCCTGGCCGGGCTGATCAGCCGCATGGAGCGGGACGGTCATATCTCAGTCGCCACCGCTTCGCGGGATCGGCGCTCGAGAATGGTGACGATGACCGCATCGGGGCGTCGCGTGTGGCAAATTCAGGCTCAGCCGAAAATCCGCGCGTACTACGAACAGGTACTCACGGATTTTTCCATCAACGACATTGCGCATGCGCTCCACTACCTGCTCAAGATACTGGAAAACATGCAGAGATTGGATGACAGTGAGCCCTCCGCCGAGGATTGAAGTCGCGGTTAGCTGCCTCCTCAACCTCACCGGCGGTTCGCGATGGGTCCAAGCGGGGTCACGATGCGGAATTCTCTCAAGCGCACGGCCGGGCTGCTGACGGTGCTGATGGTTGCAGGCGGCGCGAATAGGGCTTCCGCCACGCCGCTGACGCCGTTTCGTTACGAGGCGCAGGCGCAACGGCATTGTCCCGCCGACACCGTGGTGTGGCTCGATTTCCGAAAAGGCATCTATTACGCCAAGCGCCAGAAGCGCTACGGGCAGGGCAGCAGCGGCAGCTTCGCGTGCCTGGAGGAAGTGCGCAGCAACGGCTATCGCCGCTCGCTGCTCGGAATTCGCTAGGCCGGATTGCCTGAGCGGCATCGACAGTCCTCGCCATGCACACGGCGCGCTCATCTGGGCCGGGGGCGGCAGCTGCGGAACGGCTGGTGACGCAGCACGCCCGTGCACCAGGGGCTCTTGAGACGACCTGCGATCCGCCGCCGTTTGGGCGCGTCAGTCGCCTTGCGGTTGCCGGCGGCTGCGGGGCCAGATTTCGCGTTTGTTTCGGGAACAGCGGCGCCGGAGGTTTGTGGGCTTTCCGTGCTGGGCGGCGAAAGATTTCTCGCGGCCTCAGTGGCCTGCAGCGCTTCGAAGGACCGGACGAGTTCGTCGTCATAGCGTGAAAGCTCCGACGCCGCCGGTCTGTACTCGAAACGGTCGCCGGTGGCCGTCACCACGATGGCCGCAGCGAGCAAAACGGCGCAGCAGGTCAGCGCCGCCACGGTTGCGATGGTCCAGCGGAATTCGTCGTAGCCTTCCTGCTGAAAGGACGATGCGCTCATGACATTTTTGTATCGGGGTGCGGCTGCGCCGGCCTGACCCAGATCAAGTATCGCGTGGCCGCCCGGTCCGTGCCGGGGCGGGTTCGCTTGACGCAGATCAACAGGGGGCGGCGGAGGGGCGGTTACCAGCAATCGAGACCAACAGTGGAGTGATGTTCATGAGAATGGTTTCATTGGCATTTGGTTTGCTGGCCGCTGTCGCCGCAACCGGAGCGTCGGCGCAATCGATCAACCTGACCGGCACCTACAAGTGCGTCCAGATGTGCCGGCAAGGCCTCTTCGGCTATCAGGCCTTCATCACCCAAAACGGCCCGGAACTGAACCTGTTGAATGAGGCGGGCGAGCCGTCCCGTGCCTGGCCCGACTGGTTTGCGCCGGCCACCCGGATCTGGGTCGAGAACCAGAACCAGGGCGCGGTCTATTCGCCCGACGGCATGCTGATCCAGTTCGATAACGGGACGATCTGGCAGCGCGACCTCGGACTGCCGCCGCCGCCACCGACCCGGCGCCGCAGATAGTCCACATCGCAACCGCGGCCACCGCCGATTCGCGCAACAAGGTACTTAGGCCCTTGACGGGTGCCCCGACGCTGAACACTTGCTAGCAATATGATTTTTCCTGGAGTGCGTGCGCGGTGGCAACCTTCCAGCTGAGCCTTGTATCGCCGGAAAGGCTGTTGTTCGCAGGCCAGGCCGATCAGGTCGACCTGCCCGGGGTGGAGGGCGATTTCGGTGTTCTTGCCGGCCACGCACCTGTTGTCGCCATGCTCCGTCCGGGGATCGTGACGGCGATATCCGGAAACGCCCGCGACAGCTTCGTCGTGCTGGGAGGCCTCGCCGAATTTTCGCAAGGCGAACTCACCATCCTCGCGGAAAGCGCTGTAACAGTCGACGACTTCGATCTGGCCGGATTCAAGGCGACGATCGAGGAGATGCAGGAGGGGCTGGCGAGCAAGCCGGCCGGCGATGAGCTCGATCGCGCGGTCGCGCTGCTAGACCATTACAAGTCTATCCACACGAGTCTGGCTACGACGACGGCGTTCTGAACAGACCGCGGGGGCAGGAAGCCGCGAGAAGGCATGATGGATCTGGAGACAATCGAGGACCACGATCATGACCACCTTCGACAAGCGTGAACAGGGCTTTGAGAACAAATTCGTCCACGACGAGGAAATCAGGTTCAAGGCGACGGCAAGGCGCAACAAGCTGCTCGGCGATTGGGCTGCCGGACAACTCGGCCTCGCCGGCGATGCCGCCAGGGCCTACGCCAGTGAGCTCGTCACCGCGGATCTGGCAAACCAGCGCGACGAAGACATCTTGCACAAGGTGTCGAAAGATCTCGCGCCAAAGGGGATTTCGGAACAGCAGATCGCCGGCAGGATGGACGAGTTTTATCGCTTCGCCCTTGAGCAAGTTCAGGCTGGAAACTGATGGTCGGGCTGGTCGAGATCGAGACGGACGGCGCCTCGGCCGTCCAATACTGTCCATGGTGTGCGGGCGGCGCTGGATTGTGTCCAGTGCCCAAGCTACTTCCGACTTGGGGGGATGAACGTCACCCGAATTGGTCTTGGAAAATCTGGGCCGACGACCCTGATGCGTTGTACGAATTTCTGGTAGAAGTACGATCTCCTGCTTGCGACGGCATCCCGCAATGGAGAACTGAGTGAGCGAGCCGCTTCATCCAACCGCTCCCCACCATCTCCCGAGCTTCATAACGGCTCCGGGCGATACCGATGTCCTGATGGTAGTGGTCAGTATCGTTCTGATCGGTGCCGTTCTGGCGGTAGGCAACTTCTATCTGCATTTGCACACGTTGCCGGAGCGGATGGCGCACAGGTCGCAGAAGCTGCAATTCGAAATAGTGGCTGTACTGGGCTTGCTCGCGCTCTTCACGCACATGCACATTTTTTGGGTAATCGGGCTGTTTCTTGCCATGATCGATTTGCCCGATTTCGGCACGCCGCTGCGCAGAATCGCGGGGTCGGTCGAGAAAATGGCGGGCGTACCGCCCGGCGACGAAGCGGCGGAGATGGTTGGCGAAAGCGCCGTTCGCGCGGTTGCCGCGGAAGGGCCGGAGACGAAAGTCGGCGCCAGCAATAGCGAGGTGCAGGGCCATGCTTGAGCTGCTGCTCTGCTCGCTGCTGACCATCTTTCCGGACTATCTCTATCGCCGTTATCGGCAGGGAAAACGTCTCGGCCACGAGATCACGCTCTATTCGGTGTGGTTCGAACTGCGGTTCGGCATCGTCGCCTGCCTGATGCTGACCGTCGCCCTGATCACGGTCATCTTTTATTTTCACCCGTCCACCACGACGGCGACCTTGTTCTTCAGGACCGTTCCTATCGTTTCGGAGATCAACGGCCGGGTATCGGAGGTTCACGTTGAATTCAGCGCTCCCGTCAAGAAGGGTGACGTGATCTTCAAGCTGGACAGCACAAAGCAGGAGGCTGCGCTGGAAACGGCCCGGCGCAAGATTGCCGAAGTAGATGCCGCTCTGCTGGCCGCGCAGGCGGATGTTCTCAAGGCGGACGGACAGATCCAGCAAGCGAAGGGCGACTATCAGCAGGCTTCGGATGAGCTGGACGTCAAGCGTGAACTGCAAAAACGTAATCCCGGCATCGTCCCGCAGCGTGACCTCGAGAAGCTCGAGGTGCTGCTCGCGGGCCGTCAGGGCGCTCTCGATTCCGCAACGGCTTCGAAGCAATCGGCATCGATCCGTCTGACCGCGCTTCTACCCGCGGAGAAGGCAAGCGCGCAGGCGGCGCTCGCCGAAGCCCAGGTGGATCTGGACAAGACCTATATTCGCGCGGGAGTCGCCGGCCGCGTCGAGCAGTTCACGTTGCGCGCGGGAGATGTCGTCAATCCGGTGATGCGGTCTGCCGGCATTCTCATTCCCGACGGTGCGGGAGAGCGAACCCTTTCGGCAGGGTTTGGACAAATCGAGGCGCAGGTCATGAAGGTTGGAATGGTCGCCGAGGCGGTATGCATTTCAAAGCCGTGGACCGTCATTCCGATGGTGGTGACCGGCGTACAGAATTACATCGCCGCGGGCCAGTTCAGGGGTGGCGAGCAACTGGTCGAAGCGCGGCAAGTGTTGGCTCCGGGCACCATTCTCGCGTTCTTGGAGCCAATCTATAAGGGCGGTCTCGAGGACGTTACGCCGGGGAGCAGTTGCATCGTCAATGCCTATACCAGCAACCACGAGCTGATTGCTGCAAAGGAAACCGGCGCGTTCAAGCGTTTTGTGTTGCATGCCGTGGACGCCGTCGGCATCGTGCATGCGATGCTGTTACGCATCCAGGCTCTGCTGCTTCCGGTCAAGACCTTGGTTCTGAGCGGACACTAGGTCCCGTTTGACCCGTGCAGGCCGGCGTTGCCCGTCTTGCCGGCGTTTCCGAATCTCCATGCTCAGGGACGTTGGCCCGCATGGGCCCGGTTCCGGAATACTGGACCTGCGCGGGGCCAGCCTTTAAGTAGGCGCCATGGACACAGCACCGGACGCTCCGCAAGCGCGCTATTACAGGTCTCAGGGACTTCGGCTTCACTACACCGACTGGGGCAACCCGTCGGCGCCGCCGCTGATCCTCGTTCACGGCGGCCTCGATCAATCCCGCAGCTGGGATCATCTGGCCAGCGCGTTGAGGGCGACGTTTCATGTCATCGCTCCCGATCTCCGCGGGCATGGCGATTCCGAGTGGGCGACGGGCAGCAGCTACAGCCTGGCCGATCACGTCTACGATCTGAGATGTTTGGTGAAGTCCGAGAGGCTGGAAAAATTCGCGATCGTCGGCCATTCGATGGGAGGCATGGTCAGCCTGGCCTATGCCGGGGCCTTTCCGGAACAGGTATCGCGGCTGGTCGTGCTCGACGGCGTGACCAATTTTCCGGCGAGAAAAGTCAAGCCGATCGACGTGCGCATCGCCGAATGGGTATCCGATCTCGACAAGACGGCGCAGCGGAAGGCGCATCGCTACGCTTCGGTGGCCGATGGCGCCGATCGAATCCAGGCGCGCAATGCCAGGCTGACGCGCGAGCAGGCGATGCATCTGGCCACCCATGCCCTGAAGCAGGACGCCGACGGCGGATATAGCTGGAAGTTCGATCCCTATCTGCGCGCCCGCGCGCCATACCGGCTGTCGCTGGAGGACTACATCGCGCTGTGGTCGCGCATCGCGTGCCTGACGCTGCTGGTCTCGGGCAGCGAGAGTTTTCTGCCCGACCCGGCGACCGCCGGGGTGCTCGGGCATTTCCGGCAGGCCGAGCTGGTGCGGATCGAAGGCGCGGCACACTGGCTGCAGCACGACAAGCCCGAGGAAGTCCTGAAGGCCCTCAGAGGCTTTCTGGCCGCCGACGCCGAACCGGCTTTGTCGGTCGAAGGCTAGCCTCGCCCGCGGCCGCGGGCGTTGCGTGCCCGCCCGCGGGATTATTCGGCGGCGACCGCAAAACGGCTGTTTTCCAGCTCCGCTTCCAGCCGCGCCTTCTCGGCCGTCGCCTTGCCGATGCTCTGTTCCTTGATGTGTCCGTAGCCGCGGATCGTTTCCGGAAGCCGCGCCAGTCTGGCCAGCACCGGAATCTGTTCGCCCTTCAGATTTGCGGAGCGCTGCTCGATCATCGCGAGGTAGTCGTCGATCAGCTTGCGTTCGGTTTTCCGCTCAGCGGTGTAGCCGAACGGATCGAACGCCGTGCCGCGCAGGAATTTGAGCCGCGCCAGCTGCCGGAACGCATGGATCATCCAGCCGCCATACTCTTTCTTCAGCAGATGGCCGGTCGCCTTGTCGCGGCGCGCGAAGATGGGTGGGGCGAGATGGAATTTGAGGCGGACGTCGCCGTCGAATTTTTCGCCGAGCCTGGTGGCGAAGGAGCCGTCGGTGTAGAGTCGCGCCACCTCGTATTCGTCCTTGTAGGCCATCAGCTTGAAGAGGTTTTTCGCCACCGCCTCGGTGAGTTCGCTGGAACCGGGCGCGGCCTTGGTTTCGGCATTGCGAACCCGGGCGACGGCTGCGAGATAGCGTTCGGCGTAGGACTGGTCCTGATACTCGCCCAGGAATTTGGCGCGGTAGGCGATCGTTTCATCCAGCGTCCGGGTTGCCGGCGCCGCGGCGCGGGACCGGAACTGGATGACGCTGCGAACGCGGGCGAGATCGTGCGCCGCCAGCCTGCCCCAGGAGAACGCCTGCTTGTTCATCTCGATCGCGGCGCCGTTGATCTCGATGGCGCGCAGGATCGCTTCCAGCGAAAGCGGAATGGTGCCTTTCTGGAAGGCATAGCCGAGCAGGAAGGAATTGGTGGCGATGCTGTCGCCCATCAGGGCCGACGCGATGCCGGTGGCGTCGAGGATGTCGAGATTCCTGTCGCCGATGGCGTCGCGCAGCGCGGCCTGCATCGCATTCATCTCGAAATCGATATCGGGATTCATCACGAAACTTGCGGTCGGCTGCAGGTCGGCGTTGACGATGGCCCGGGTCGCGCCGCGCTCGACACGGCTGAGCGCGGTGTCGTTGGCGGAAACCACGATATCGCAGCCGAGAATGAGGTCGGCGCCACCCGAGGCGATCCGCACCGTGGCGATATCCTCGGGAGCCGGTGCGATCCGGACGTGGCTCATCACGGCGCCGTTCTTTTGCGATAGCCCGGTGAAGTCCAGCGCCGAACAGCCGCGGCCGTCGAGATGGGCGGCCATGCCCAGAAGCGCGCCGATGGTGATGACCCCGGTGCCGCCGATGCCGGTGACGAGGATGTTGTATGGCCCGTCCAGTTCGCGCCGCGGTGGCAGCGGAAGGTCGGCGAACAGCTGGCCTGAATCGACCGCGGAGGTTTCCGCTCTCTTCAGCGTGCCGCCATGGACGGTGACGAAGCTCGGGCAAAATCCCTCGACGCAGGAATAGTCCTTGTTGCAGTTCGACTGGTCGATCTGCCGCTTGCGCCCGAATTCGGTATCGAGCGGCTGGACCGACACGCAATTGGAGGTCTGCGAGCAATCGCCGCAGCCCTCGCAGACGAGATCGTTGATGAAGACCCGCTTCGGCGGATCCGGATAAAGGCCGCGCTTGCGGCGGCGGCGCTTCTCGGCGGCGCAGGTCTGATCGTAAATCAGAACGGTGAGGCCCTTGACCTCGCGCAGCTCGCGCTGGACCTGGTCGAGTTCGCGGCGGTGATGCACCGTGGCGCCTTGCGGGAAGTAATCCTTGCTCGGGTATTTCGCCGGATCGTCCGAGACGACGGCGACGCGCTTGGCGCCTTCGGCCCAGACCTGATGGGCGATCTGCGAGACGGTGAGGCCGCCCTCGGCGGGTTGGCCGCCGGTCATGGCGACCGCGTCGTTGTAGAGGATTTTGTAGGTGATGCTGACGCCCGAGGCCGAGGCCGCCCGCAGCGCCAGCAGGCCCGAATGGGTGTAGGTGCCGTCGCCGAGATTCTGGAAGATGTGCGGCTCCGAGGTGAACGGCGCCTGGCCGATCCAGTTCACGCCCTCGGCGCCCATATGCGAGATGGTCGCGGTGCGGCGGCTTGGAATCGACAGCGCCATGCCGTGACAACCGATGCCGGCCATCGCGCGGCTGCCTTCCGGCACCTTGGTGGAAGTGTTGTGAGGGCAACCCGAACAGAAATACGGCGTCCGCTGCAGCGCCAGCGGCGCGCGCATCGTTGCCGGGTGTTCGAATGCTTCGAGCCGCGCCAGCCGCTGTTCCAGAGCCGGACTTTGGTGACCAAGGCGGCGCAGGCGCGAGACCAGGGCTGCGGCGACCATGGTCGGCGTCAGCTCGCCTTCGCTCGGCAGCAGCACGGCGCCGCTTTCGTCACGCTTGCCGACCACCGACGGACGCCTCGAGGCGTCCATGTTGTAGAGAATGCGCACCAGCTGATCTTCGATGAAGCCGCGCTTTTCCTCGACCACCAGCACGTCCTGCAGGCCTTCGGCAAAACGTTTGGCGCCGCTCTCTTCGAGCGGCCAGGTCAGCGCGACCTTGTAGATACGCAACCCCAGTTCCTGGGCGTCGCGTTCGCTGATACCGAGGTCGGCCATCGCCTGCCGCAAATCCAGGTAGGCCTTGCCGGTGGCGATGATGCCGAGCCGTGCCGGCTTGCTGTCGAGCACGACGCGGTCGAGCCGGTTGGCGCGCGCAAAGGCTGCGACGGCCGCCATCTTCGCACCGTGCAGCCGCCGCTCCGCTTCGAGCGGCGGATCGGGCCATCGGATGTTCAGTCCGCCCGGCGGCATCTCGAAGTCCGTCGGCAATACGACCTCAATGCGGGATGGATCGCTGTAGATCGAGGCCGAACTCTCGACGGTTTCCGAGATCGCCTTGAAGCCGACCCAGCAGCCGGAGAAGCGGGAAAGCGCAAAGCCGTAGAGTCCGAGATCGAGGTAGTCCTGCAGCGTCGCCGGATTGAGGATCGGCATCAAGGCTGCGGCAAAGATCTGTTCGCTCTGGTGTGCGAGCGTGGAGGATTGGCAGCCATGATCGTCGCCGGCCAGCGCCAGCACCCCGCCATGCCGCGCTGAGCCTGCCGAATTGGCGTGCTTCAGCGCATCGGCCGAGCGATCCACGCCGGGTCCCTTGCCGTACCAGATGCCGAACACGCCATCGACCTTGGCGCCGGGAAACAGTCCGACCTGCTGGCTGCCCCAGACTGCGGTTGCCGCGAGGTCCTCATTGAGTCCGGGGACGAAAGCGATATTGTGCGACTGCAGGAACGGTTTGGCGCGCCACAAGGCGCTGTCGTACATGCCGAGCGGCGAGCCGCGGTAGCCGGAGATAAACCCGGCGGTGTTGAGACCCTGGATGCGGTCGCGTTCGCGCTGCAGCATCGGCAGCCGCACCAGCGCCTGGATTCCGGAAAGGTAGATCCGCTTGGCCTCGAGCCGGTACTTGTCGTCCAACCCGACCTGCATCAGCGTCATCTCGTTGCTCCGTTAAATCGTCAGGGGGAGGGCGTGGCGAGGAGTCTTGTTGTTCGTTATTGGACGTTATCCGGCAGGCGGCCGACTGCAAGCCGGTCAAATCCGGTGCGGCAGTGAAAACCATATGCCGTCAATGTCAATATCGGTTGGCGCGGGCCTCACCCGGCGGATGTGGGTGGCGGCGCGTCATGGCAGCGCACGTTGGTGCTGCCGCGCTCACGCCTGACGAAGCATGAAATCTCTTGAAAATCGGGCCGCAGCAATGCGGCTTTCTCAGCCGTTGCGCGATCCGTAAGCGAGGTCGCGGTTGCGCAGCCGGCCGCGGCGGATCGACCACTGCTCATTGTAGTTGTTGCGCATCGCATCGGCGAGCGCCGGGCGCATGTTCAATTGCCGTTCCGGGATGCAGGCGATGATCGCGTTGCGGTCTTCGATGCCCTGCTCGTCGACGACCCATACCTTCAAGCTGTCGCCGGCGAGCCGCGCCGCAATCCGGTCGGGCAGGGGATCGATATCGTTCATCACCAGGACGTTCATGACGATGCGGCCGCCCGGCGCCAGCCGCGCGCGGATCGCCTCGCAGGTCTCGACATCGAACTCGTCGTTGAACTGGAAACCGGGACCGCCGATGTCGATGGCGATGCCGTCGTAGAGCGTGTCGTCCTGATAGATGAACCTGCGGAAATCGGAGACCATGCAGTTCAGGTCGTCGGGCAGCCCGAAGAACTTGTGCGCGATCACGAAGCTGATCGGATTGTTGTCGACGATGGTCAGCGTCTTGCCGCAGCGGGCCAGCCGGGTTGCGAGGTTGCCGCCGCCGCATCCGAGCACGAGGATGTTGGCCGAGCGGTGCAACAGCTCGTCCATCAGCTTCACATAGGTGAATACGCTCTCACCGTCGGGCGTCGCCTGGCTCTGCCGCACGCCTTCTTCGAAATAGATGCGGGTGCCGTCCCACGAACATTCGACGATTTCGATCTCGCCGCTTCTTCCCTGGTAGCGCCCCAACAGCCGCACTGCCGACAACCCCCGTCCGAGTTAAGACATTAAATAGTATGCATGAAACATCTGTTATAATGCAATATGCGGGAGCGTCGATCCGGCCGGCGGCCATGCAACGGCGGCCCCGCCCGCGTCGGCGAAGGTTCGCTGATATACTGCGCTTGTAAATTAATGCGTGAAGCCGTAATTTGCATGGGACGAATATATTCGGTCGCAACCGGGGCGATGTTTCATGATTACCGCCAATCAACTCAGGGCCGCGCGCGCGCTCCTGAGCATCGATCAGCGGCAGACGGCCGAACTGGCGGGCCTTTCGGTGCCGACGATCCAGCGCATGGAAGCCAGCGACGGCGTCATCCGCGCCAATGTCGACTCGCTGATGAAACTGGTCTCCGCGCTCGAGAACGCCGGCATCGAGTTGATCGGTCCGGGCACCGAAGGCGTCGTCGCGCGCCCTGGAGCGGGCGCGGTAAGGTTGCGCAAGCTTCTTCGTTCCCTTTCTCCCAAGGGAGAAGAGAAGAGTCCCGTGCTTCAAGGCGCAACGGCATCGCTGTCCACCCGTTCGAGCAGCGCGAGAAGACCTCGCAGCATCGCGGTCGGCGTCGGCGGACAGCCGGGTATGTGCAAATCGACCGGGATTACTTCGTCGACGCCGCCGACCAC